>NZ_JBHVHF010000377.1:0-6456 GCF_042800315.1 Streptomyces sp. NPDC057638 | reverse complement strand
CGACAAGCGTGGCGACGGGCGTCTGTCACGACACCTGCCCCGGCGCCCGTACGGCGGCCGGGGGCGTTCCCGCTACTCCTTGACCCCGAGCACGTCCCGCAGCGGCTCCGGCAGCTTCTCGTTGCACGCCACCTGGCCCTCCTTCGTCAGGGCGTCCCGCTCACAGGTGTAGAAGTCCCGGTAGATGATCTGCGCCGAGTAGGTCGCCGCCACGATCACCAGCGCTATCCCGCCCATGACCAGACCGGTGACGGCCGCCGTCCGCTGGGAGCGCGCCACCCCGCCGGCCGGGGTCGCCGCGGTCGCGGCGGGTGCCGGAGTGTTCGGGTCCGGGCGTCGCTGGTCCTTGGCGCGCAGCGAGCTGATCGCCCAGTAGACCGAGAGCGCCCCGAGCAGCAGGGCGATCTCCGTGAAGTCGAAGATCGCGAAGAAGAAGGCCCACATACCGGAGAGCAGGGCGTAGCGGGCCCGGCGCTGGACGGGGTCGGTCGGGTCCCAGCGCAGTCCGGACGGCCCGCCGGGCCGCTGGTCGCGGTCGCCGGGCCGCCCGCCGAAGCCGCCGCCCGAGCGGCCGGGCTGGCGGGAGCTCCACTGGCCGCCCCAGCCGCCGCGCCCCTCGGAGGAGGAACCGGAGGAGTCCCCGGAGCCACCCGAGTCCCCGGAACCGGAGGATCCGTTGGGATCCTTCCCCTCCCCGGACGGATGCCGGGGCTGCCACGGCTGGTCCGGGTGCCCCTCCGGCGGCGGGGCGTAGGGGTTGTTGTCATCGGTGGACTGGCGCTCCCGCGGCAACAGGAGGTCGGTACGGCGGCGTCGGTCCCGCATCTGGTGAACGTCTTCCCCTCAGACCCGGTGCGACCAGCGCCTCTGCGGCCCCGGCGCATCCAGGGGTCTTGTGTCGTGTGCCCGCCAGGGGCGGGCGTTGCTGTCCCCTGACGCTACCTCCCGGCCCGGCCCCCGTCCCGTGGGGGCCGTCTGGTGTGCCGGTATCGTTGCTGACGGTCGGTCTCTTCGTAGAGTTCCCCGTATGGGGGAGCGCGACCCGTTCGTACGACCATACAAAGCCGCACATCCCCGCACCCGGTACCGGGCGAGGGCGCCGACCCGCGTCCGTACGCACGGCCCGCGCGCGGGGATCCGTACGCGAGAAAGAGACCCACCGTGGCCTCCCCGCCCCCCTCCGTCCGCCGTCCCGCCCGTCTGGTGGTGCTGGTCTCCGGCTCCGGGACCAATCTCCAGGCCCTCCTCGACGCCGTCGCCGACGATCCGGAGGGCTTCGGCGCCGAGATCGTCGCGGTGGGGGCGGACCGGGCCGGGATCGCCGGTCTTGAGCGCGCCGAGCGCGCCGGTCTGCCGACCTTTGTCCGCCGGGTGAAGGACTATCCGACCCGTGACGCCTGGGATGAGGCGCTGGCCGAGGCCACCGCCGCCCACGATCCGGATCTGGTGGTCTCGGCGGGCTTTATGAAGATCGTGGGCAGGGAGTTCCTCGCCCGCTTCGGCGGACGGCTGATCAATACCCATCCCGCCCTGCTGCCCAGCTTCCCCGGCGCCCACGGTGTGCGTGACGCGCTCGCGTACGGGGCGAAGGTCACCGGATGCACCGTCCACTTCGTCGACGAGGGCGTCGACACCGGCCCGATCATCGCGCAGGGCGTGGTCGAGATCCGGGACGAGGACGACGAAGCCGCTCTCCATGAGCGCATCAAGGACGTCGAGCGCACGCTGCTCGTCGAGGTCGTGGGGCGAATCGCCCGCCACGGCTGTCGCATTGAGGGACGAAAGGTTGTTTTCCCGTGACTGTTGACGCTACTGAGTCCGGTGTGACCGAGAGGCGTGCCATCCGGCGGGCGCTGGTCAGCGTGTACGACAAGACGGGCCTGGAGGACCTCGCCCAGGGCCTGCACGCGGCGGGGGTGGAGCTGGTCTCCACCGGCTCCACCGCCGGACGGATCGCCGCGGCCGGGGTCCCGGTCACCAAGGTGGAGGAGCTGACCGGCTTCCCCGAGTGCCTCGACGGCCGGGTGAAGACCCTCCACCCCCGGGTGCACGCCGGGATCCTCGCCGATCTGCGGCTCGACTCCCACCGGGAGCAGCTCGCGGAGCTGGGGGTGGAGCCCTTCGACCTGGTGGTGGTCAACCTCTACCCCTTCCGTGAGACGGTCGCCTCCGGCGCCTCGCCCGACGAGTGCGTGGAGCAGATCGACATCGGCGGCCCCTCGATGGTCCGCGCCGCCGCCAAGAACCACCCGTCGGTCGCCGTGGTCACCAGCCCCGAGCGGTACGGGGACGTCCTGACCGCCGTCGCCGGGGGCGGCTTCGACCTGGGCGCCCGCAAGCGCCTGGCCGCCGAGGCGTTCCGCCACACCGCCGCGTACGACGTGGCCGTGGCCTCCTGGTTCGCCGACGGCTACGCGCCCGCCGACGACTCCGGCTTCCCGGCCTTCGTGGGCGTCACCTACGACCGCTCCACCGTGCTGCGCTACGGCGAGAACCCGCACCAGGGCGCCGCCCTCTACACCAGCGGCACCGGGGGCCTGGCCGAGGCCGAGCAGCTCCACGGCAAGGAGATGTCCTACAACAACTACACGGACACCGAGGCCGCCCGCCGCGCCGCCTACGACCACACCGAGCCCTGTGTGGCGATCATCAAGCACGCCAACCCGTGCGGGATCGCCGTCGGCGCGGATGTCGCCGAGGCCCACCGCAAGGCCCACGCCTGTGACCCGCTCTCCGCCTTCGGCGGTGTGATCGCGGTCAACCGCCCGGTGTCGGTGGCGCTGGCCGAGCAGGTCGCCGAGATCTTCACCGAGGTCATCGTGGCCCCGGGGTACGAGGACGGCGCGGTCGAGGTGCTCGCCCGCAAGAAGAACATCCGCGTGCTGCGCTGCCCGGAGCCGCCCGCCTCGCTCACCGAGGTCCGGCCGGTCGACGGCGGTGCGCTGGTGCAGGTCACCGACCGGCTCCAGGCGCCCGGCGACGACCCGGCCCAGTGGACCCTCGCCACCGGCGAGGCGCTGTCGGGGGCGGAGCTGGCGGAGCTGGCCTTCGCCTGGCGGGCCTGCCGCGCGGTGAAGTCCAACGCCATCCTGCTGGCGAAGGACGGTGCCTCGGTCGGCGTGGGCATGGGCCAGGTCAACCGGGTGGACTCGGCCAAGCTCGCCGTCGAGCGGGCGGGCGAGGAGCGGGCCCGGGGCGCCTTCGCCGCCTCGGACGCCTTCTTCCCGTTCCCGGACGGCCTGGAGATCCTCACCGCCGCCGGGGTGCGCGCGGTGGTCCAGCCCGGCGGCTCGGTCCGTGACGAGCAGGTCGTGGAGGCCGCCCGGAAGGCGGGCGTGACGATGTACTTCACCGGCACCCGCCACTTCTTCCACTGACGGCCCCGCCGCCGCGCGGCGGCTCACGTACGTTCCGTACGCCTACGGGCTCACGTACGTTCCGTACGCCTACGGACTCGCCTACGGAACGTACGCCTACGGAAACGGGGAGGCCCGGGTCCCTTGGTGTGTCCAGGACCCGGGCCTCCCCGTATGTCTGACGTGGTGTGACCGCCTCAGACGCGCGGCCGGTTGAACCAGGCGCCGCCGTCCGACTTGCCCACGAAGACCGCGATCAGCACGCCGAGCACGGTGTGCACCAGGCCGATCACGATGAACGGGTAGATACCGAGCGCCGCCGTGATGATCGCGAAGACCATGATGGCGATGCGGACGCCGTTGCCGCCCTTGGCGAACTTCAGCGCCAGGACGACCGCGAACACGGCCCACAGCAGGGCCAGGAAGGCGATGAGGTAGACCGCGCCGGTCGAGAACTCCGCCAGGTCCTGGAACTGGATGTCGTCCTTGAGCTGGGGGTCGTCCTTCGCCTTCTCGATCGCGACGGCGGTCAGGAACATGAAGCCCGCGCCGAGGACCTGGAGGGCGACGATGACCCAGGTCATCACGCGGGCGGCCTTCACGGTCCCGGGCATGGTGAGCGGCGCGCCGCCGTAGCCGCCGCCGTAGCCGCCGTCGCCGTAGGGCTGGAGCGGCGGTGCCGCCGGGTAGCCGTAGCCGGGCTGGCCCTGCGGGGGGTAGCCGTAGTTCGGCTGACCCTGCTGAGGGGTGCCGTAGCCCGGCTGGCCTCCCGCGGGCGGCTGCTGCGGCTGCTGCGGGGGGTCGTAGGGGCTCTTCGGGTCGCCGAAGCTCATGGCGGGACTTCCTCCGTCGGTTCGTGCGGGGACTGCGCGGTCCGAGTGGAGGTGCGTGATCGCACGACGAGCGGTTCGTCCCCCCAGCCTTCCCGCGGCACTGCGCGGTCATCGTGGGCCTGTCCTCGGCGTTTTGTCCAGCTGATAGTCGTATGTGTTGTGCAAGTGCAACCGGGTGCGGGGTGGGGTGGGCGGGTCCTCGCGCGCCGGGCGCGGCCAGCGCGCGCGCCGAACCGTTCGCGATAGAAGCGGAGTCGGAGCGGATCGGCGGCGGATCGGCGGCAGAAAGGAAGCGGAACGGCGGCGGAAAGGAAGCGGAACGGAAACGGAAGCGGAAACGGAAACGGAAACGGCAAGCCAGCCGAAGCCGGAGGCGGGAGGCGGCAGGCGGGCGGAGCCGTGGGAGAAGGGGGAGCGCGGGGGGAATTGGTCCCCGGGCGGGCCCATCCGCGAAGATGGGGACATGACTGCCCAGACTCTGGATGGCAAGGCCACCGCAGCAGCGATCAAGTCCGAACTGACCGCCCGCGTGGCGGCCCTCAAGGAGAAGGGTGTGACTCCCGGTCTCGGCACCCTCCTCGTCGGTGATGACCCGGGCAGCCGCTGGTACGTCAACGGCAAGCACCGCGACTGTGCCCAGGTCGGCATCGCCTCCATCCAGCGCGAGCTGCCGGAGACCGCCACCCAGGAGGAGATCGAGGCGGTCGTCCGCGAGCTGAACGAGAACCCCGAGTGCACCGGGTACATCGTCCAGCTCCCGCTGCCGAAGGGCATCGACACCAACCGGGTGCTGGAGCTGATGGACCCGGCGAAGGACGCGGACGGGCTCCACCCGACCAGCCTGGGCCGTCTGGTGCTCGGGGTGCCGGGGCCGCTGCCCTGCACCCCGTACGGCATCGTGCAGCTGCTGCGCCGTCACGGCGTGGAGATCAACGGCGCCCATGTGGTCGTCGTCGGGCGCGGGATCACCATCGGCCGCCCGATGCCGCTGGTCCTCACCCGTAAGTCCGAGAACGCCACGGTCACCCAGTGCCACACCGGTACCCGCGATCTCGCCTCCCATCTGCGCCAGGCCGACATCATCGTGGCGGCGGCGGGCGTGCCGCACCTGGTGAAGCCCGAGGATGTGAAGCCGGGCGCGGCCGTGCTGGACGTCGGTGTCAGCCGGGACGAGAACGGCAAGATCGTCGGCGATGTCCACCCCGGCGTGACCGAGGTCGCGGGCTGGGTCGCCCCCAACCCCGGCGGCGTCGGCCCGATGACCCGCGCCCAGCTCCTGGTGAACGTGGTCGAGGCGGCCGAGCGCGCGGCCGGTCTGGACGCTTCCGCCACCACGGCCTGAGAGCCCGAGAGCCTGAGAGGGAGAGACCGCGCGATGGGCGCAGGGACGAACGGGGACCGCCGGGACGCCTCCGGCGGAGGTACGGAGAGGACCGGCCCGGCCGCCGGGGACCAGCCGGAGACGGGCGCCCCGGCGGGCGCGGCGGACGCCAACGGCACGCCGGATCCGGCCGGTTCGACGGCTCCGGCGGAATCGAAGGGTGCGGCGGGATCGACGGGTGCGGCGGGGAAACCGGGTGCCACCGGTTCGGCGGGCCCGTCCGATGACGACGCGTCGCCGGGCGAACCCGGCACCGGGACCGCTGCCGACTCCGACGCCCCTACCGGCACCGCCGACGCCGACACCGCGACCGACACCGCTGACACCGGGTCCACCCGGCCCGGCTCCCGGCGCCCGCCCAAGCTCACCACCGACACCGCCCGCCCCGAGGGCGGCGGCCGGGCGGCGCCCGGTGACGCGCCCGCGCCCGCCCGTCAGTGGCCGTTGCTGACCGTGCTCTCGCTGGTGGGCCTCGGGCTGCTGATCGTCGGGCTCGACCCGTTCCCGCAGGCGTTCCGCGTCGGGACGCTCATCGTCGGGGTGGCGCTGCTGGTCGGCGGTGTGCTGCGCCGGGTGCTGCCCTCGGTCGGCATGCTGGCGGTCCGGTCGCGCTTCACGGACATGGTGACGTACGGACTGCTGGGGGTGGCGATCACGCTGCTGGCCCTGACCGTGCAGCCGCAGCCCTGGCTTGAGCTGCCCTTCCTGGAGGACCTGGTGCGGTTCACGGTCCGTTCGGACGGCACGGTGTGAGCGGTCCCGGTCGACGCGGTGGGAGCGGTCCCGGTCTGAAGGGTGGGAGCGGTCGGAGCGGCGAACTCTCCATGAACTTCGGCTGAACGGCCACGCTCACACGACAGCACCGGCGCCCGTCCTCTCCCCCGTC
>NZ_JBHVHF010000376.1:0-6466 GCF_042800315.1 Streptomyces sp. NPDC057638 | reverse complement strand
GTCCGGCCCGCCGCACGCGGGCCGGACCGATGGCTCAGCGCTTCAGAATGCCCTCGAACTTCGCCCAGTCGTACATCTGGTGTACGGCCTGGCCGAATATCGGAATGCTGATGTGCTCGAACACGTCCTCAAGCAGGTCAATGTCGCCGGTGTTGACGAACAGCGGCCCGGTGATGTTGATCAGGCCGCCGGAGCGGGGCTCCCGCTCCTGGGCGTGTGCGGTGCCGCCGGACAGTGCCAGCGCCATTCCCACGGCCGCCATCGATACCGCGACCCTCGCACCAACGCGCAGTTTCATCCGTTCTCCGATTCGAGTTCAGTTCTTCTCACTGGGAAACGTCAGCCCGGCGCCGGAACCGGCGTGGAAGGTGAGTTGCCGCGGCGGATCGCCGCTGGGCTGAGGTAAAGATCAGCTTGCCAGCGGGTCAAAGGCAAGTAAAGATCCCTGGAAAAACTTGCTGATCATGGCTGATTTTTTGCCAAACCGAAGGGTATGTAGGGGGTGATGCGCAGGGTGCAACCTCAGTGTTCAGAGGCTTCTAGTGGCATGCACGCCTCATCTGTGTGGATGCTGTGAAGGCCCCTGATGCCTCCTCGGTGGCTGAAAATGGTCGGCCTGATGGCCGGTCCCGCCATCACCGGTGCTGGGGCGCGATACCCCGGTCCGGCCGGGCCGGGGCGCACGGTGGGGTTACCCCCATGGCAGCCGTACCGGCGGGCGGGATAGCGTCGACGGGTACAGAGGCGTCGGGGGGCGCGAAAGTCCGGCCGTCCGGCGAGCTTCGGGAACCGCGGGGGATTGTTGATGCGCCAACAGCAGTTGCGCTATGTGGGCATATATGTCGTGGCTTCTCTCGTCGTAGGCGGAATGAGTGCCTACGGTTTAGTCAAGCGCCATTCCTTCAAGGATCGCGAAGCGCTTTCCGGGCCCATCAGTTCGGTGCGGATCGAGAACGGCCCGGGCGGTGTCGTGCTCCGTGGCACCCGGGCCGGAACCCCCCTGCAACTGCGGCGCACGGTCGAGTACAAGGGCGACCGGCCCTCCGGCGTGAGCCACCGCCTCACGGACGGGGTCCTGGTCCTCGGCGGCTGTGGTGACCGCTGCTCCGTGCGGTACCGGGTGGACGTCCCCGAGGGCGTGCCCGTCTCCGGTGAGACCTCCGGCGGCGCGGTCGCGCTCTCCCGGGTCGGCGCGGTGAAGGTGTCCACCCACACCGGCGGGATCGCGCTGGACGGCGTCCTGGGCGCAGTCGACGTACGGGCGACCAATGGCCGCATCACCGGGACGAGGCTGTACGGCCGGGAGATCGCCGCCGAGACCTCCAACGGGTCCATCGACCTCGCCCCGGCGGCGCCCAGCGACATCCGGGCGACCAGTGCCACCGGGGACATCACCGTCACCGTGCCGAGGGCCGCCTACCAGGTGACGGCCGAGTCGAAGAACGGCGAGCGGCGGATCGACGTCGCCCACGAGCCCCTCGGGGCCTGGCGGCTGGGACTGGACAGCGGCGGCGGGGACGTCACCGTCCGTGCCCGGATGGCCGACACCCCCTGGTGGTGGGGGAGCGCCCGCTGAACCGGGCGGGGCCCCGGTGCGCGAGCCGCCTCAGAGCACCCGGTGATACCGCTGCGACCGTTGGGACGTCGGCCGGGGGAGGACGGCGCCATGGTGGCGGGACAGCCCTTAGACTGCCGCCCCACCCCGGAGCGACAGGAGTCACACCATGTCAGATGAGGCACGCGCCCGCGCGGCCGACCGGATCGACACCACGAGGGCGCACTCGGCCCGCGTCTATGACTACATCCTCGGCGGCAAGGACCACTACCAGGTCGACGCCGACGCGGGACGCGCCATGTGCGCCGAGTGGCCCGCACTCCCCGTCCATATGCGCGCCAACCGGGAGTTCATGCACCGCGCCGCGCGTCATCTCGCCCGTGAGGAGGGCATCCGCCAGTTCCTCGACATCGGCACCGGACTGCCGACCTCCCCCAACCTCCACGAGGTCGTCCAGCGGGAGCGTCCCGACGCCGGGATCGTCTACGTCGACAACGACCCCATCGTGCTCGCCCACGCCCAGGCCCTGCTCACCAGCGCGGCCGAGGGGCGTACCGCCTATGTGGACGCGGATATGCGCGACCCCGACGCGATCACCGCCTCACCCGAGTTCCAGGACATCCTGGACCTGGGCGAACCCGTCGGCCTCATGGTGATAGGCATGCTCCACTTCATCATGCCGCCGGAGGACCACTCCCTCCTGCGGCGGCTGCTCGACCCCCTTCCGCCGGGGAGTTTCCTCGCCGCGACCATCGGCACCGCCGACTTCGCCCCCGACGAGGTCGGCCGCGTCGCGCGGGAGTACGAACGCCGGGGAATGCCGATGCGGCTGCGCACCCGGGCGGAGGCCACGGCCTTCTTCGACGGCCTGGACCTGGTCGAGCCGGGCCTGTGCCAGGTCCACCACTGGCGCCCCGACCCCGGCCAGCCGCTCCTCGACGACCGCGACATCGCGATGTACGGCGCTGTCGCGCGCAAACGCTGACCTCCCGGAGCGCCGCCCGCGCCGACCCGCACGGCCCCGCACGGCCGTGCCCCGTGCGACCCGACGGCCGACGAACGCCTGCCGCCGCCTCCCCTCAGCGCCGGGGCGGTACGCGGCGGGGGACCCCCTCTCCGTACGGCCGGGTCAGCCGCAGGGCCCGGGGCGTCCCGGCGGGCCCAGCGCACGCGCGCAGAGCACGGCGGCCACGCGTTCCGGGGCGATGGGCAGCGTCCGCACCTCCGCCGTCGCGCCCACCGTGTGCAGACTCTCCCCGTCGCGGCTGAACGCCAGCGCCAGCGGCGCGCCCCCCGGCACCGGCAGCGGCGCCCCCGTGAGCCGCCGGGGCACCCCGTCGCCGCCCGGCCGTACCGGGCTCAGATCCCACAGCCGCAACGCGCCGGAGGAGTCCGCCACCGCCAGCGTCCTCCCGTCGGGGGAGAGGGCCACCACCGCCACCGGACCGGTCCGCTCCGCCTCCGTGACCACCACGGGCCGCCGGGCCGCCGACGCGCCCCACACGGTGACCCGCCCCGAGCGGTCGCCCACGGCCAGCCTGCTCCCGTCCGCGCTGAACGCGAGCGCGCGCACCTCGTCCTGACCCAGCGTCCGCCGGACCGCGCGTCCCGTACGGATGTCGACCCAGAGCCCGTGGGAGGTCGCCAGGTACCGGCCGTCAGGAGAGAACGCCACCACCGCCCCGGCCAGCGACGGCAGCGGCCATGGCCGCGCGCCCCCGCCCGTGCCGCGTACCTCGGTCCACCGTCGCACCGTACCCGCCGGGCCCGGCGCGTTCCGCGCGACGAGCACCGCGCGGCCGTCGGGGGTGAACGTCGTCCCCCTGTCACACCCCACCGCCGAGGCGAGTGCCGCGACCCGGACGCCCGCGCCCGGCACATGGGCGAGCGCGAGCAGCTCCCGGGGCGCGGGACAAGGGGTGCCGGGCAACTCCGCCAGCACCCTCCCGGTGCGCGCGTCGCTGACCCGGGTCCGCGTCACGGGTCCCTGACGGCCCGCCGTCGCCAGCAGCGCCCCGCCGTCCCCGAGCCGGGCGGCCGACAGCCAGGTCCCGCCACCGCCCGGGGCGGGCGGGGGAGCGGCGGTCAGTGAGCGCACCGACACGCCGAAGGGGCCGCCCAGATGACGCAGCGTCCGGCCGTCCGGGTCCCAGCGCAGCGAACGGGCGGGCCCGTCGGACAGGGCATGGCGGAACAAGGGCGCGGGGGAGCCGACCCGCCAGACGGTGATCTCCCGGGCGTCCGCCGCCGCGAGCAGCTCGCCGCCCCCGCTGAGCGCGAGCTCGCCGGGCCGCGGCCGACGCACCTCGGCCACCTCCGTGCCGGAGGACAGGTCCCAGGTGCGCAGCCGCCCGCCCTGGGCGAGGGTGAGCCGCTCACCCCGCGGGCTCAGCGCCGCCACCGGGCTCCGGCACCCCCGTCCGGCACGGGCCGGAGCGGGCAGCCGCAGCCGGTGACGGCCCGGCAGGTCCCACAGATCGAGGGTGCCGTCGACACAGACCGCCGCGATCCGGCCGTCCGCGCTGACCACGGCGCTGGGCACGGCACCCGTAGCGGCGGTCCGGACCAACAGGGGCACGCCGCTGACCGCGTCGCGCAGCTCCAGGGTCCGGTTCCGTACCAGGACCAGCACCCGCCCCCGTCCCAGCGGCGCGGCGGGGGCGGTGGCGGACGCCCGCAGTGCCACCGCCTGCCGTCCGCGCCACAGGAAGCGCCGCGCGTCCAGCCGCTGCCGTGACGCCCCCAGGACATAGGCACCGCCCGCGTCGACCGCCGCCAGCCGCCGGTGCGTCCGTACGTCCCACCAGGTCGTACGGAGGGGGCCGCCGCTGGTCAGCACCCGTCCCAGCGGATCGAGTTCCCGTACCGCCGACGGACTGGGGTCGGGATCGGCGAATGTGTCCGTCTCCTGCCAGGCCAGCGCCTCCATCAGCCCCCGGCGCGTCTCCGGGCTGTCATGCGTGCGCCACGCGGCCACGGTGAGCCCCACCGCGCGCCGGGGGTCCTCCGGGCGCAGCGCCTGCGCCAGCGTCGTGATCCGCAGCGACTCCGCGCGCAGCGCCGCGCGCTCGGCCCCCAGACCACGTCGCCACGCCAGGGCGCCCGCCACCACCGACAGCGCCAGCAGCACCAGGACCGCCACGGTCAGCGCCCGCAGCGCCCGCAGGGTCCTCTCCTCGGCGCGCCGGGCCGTGAGGGCGGCGGCGAGATACGAACGCTCCAGCGCGGTGAGGCACGCGTACTCCACCGCGGTCAGCTCCGCACCGCGCCCGGCGCCCGCGAACGCGGCCTCGGCGCGGGCCAGCCGGGTGCCCCGGTACAGCGCGCCGGGATCGCGCCCCAGCTCGGCCCAGAGCCGGGCGTCCTCGGTGAGCCTGCGGTGCAGCAGCAGCCGGTCCCGGTCCGCCGCGATCCAGCCCCGCAGCCGGGGCCAGGCCCGCAGCAGCGCCTCGTGCGCGATCTCGACCCGCTCGCCGTCGAGCGTCAGCAGCCGCGCCCCGGCGAGCGCTTCGAGGACCGGAGCCGCGTCCCGCCCCGTCCCGGCGAGCAACTCGCCCCGCTCCGCCGCCCGCCGGGTGTCCGGGACCCCCACCCCCGGGGTGATCAGCCGCAGCAGCATCCGCCGGGCGGTCTGTGCCCGGGGCCCCGGCAGTCGGGTGTAGACCTCCTCGGCGGTCCGTGCCAGCGCCCCGCAGACCCCGCCCGCCGCCTCGTACGCCTCCTCGGTGAGGGTACGGCCGCGGCTGCGGCGCCATGTCTCGCGCAGCGCGTGCGACATCAGTGCCAGGCCGCCCGGCTCGCCCTCCACCTCACGGATGATCCGGGCCGTCAGCGGGCGTTCCACCGCGAGCCCCACCGCGGAGGCCGGGCGGACGATGGCCTCGCGCAGCTCCGCCGGCCCCATCGGACCCACCAGGACCGTGGCCTCCCGCAGCGCCGGGAACCGCCGCCGGGGCCCGGCCAGCCGCTCCAGATGGTCCGCCCGGACCACGATGATCACCCGCAGTCCGCTGCCGGGGTCGCACGCCGTCAGCAGCCGCTCCAGGAACGCCGCCCGCTCCCCGGGGTCGGCGCAGAGGGTGAAGACCTCCTCGAACTGGTCGACCACCAGCAGGGTGTCCGCGCCACCGCCGCGCGGCACCAGCGCCGCCGCGTGCCGCGACACGGGACGCGCGCCCGGTGTGATCACCCGCAGCGCGTTCAACCGGGGGCTGGTCGGCGGATCGGAGCGCAGCGCCGGGATCAGACCCGCCCGCAACAGCGACGACTTGCCGCTGCCGGACGGCCCGGAGACGGTGATGAACCGCTGGGTGCGTATCTGGACGAGCAACTCGGCGACCAGCCGGTCCCGGCCGAAGAACCGCCCGTGATCGAGCGGCTGGAACCGGGCGAGCCCCAGATACGGCGGCTCCGCCCGCTCCGGCTCCCCGCCCGCCCGCCGCTCCGCCTCCCGCGCGGCGCGCCGCCAGCGCAGCTCCCACTCGGTCAGATCCCCGCCGCACGCGCCCGCGTACGCCAGCGTGACCGGGAGCGACGGCAGCCGCTCCCCGCCCGCCGCGCGCGCCAGGGTCACCGCCGAGTAGCCCGCCCGCGCGGCGAGGTCCCGGTAGGTGGCTCCGCCGGCGGCGCGGCGCAGCCCGCGCAATTCGCAGGCGAACCGCTGGACTGGGCCCGCGGTGGGGTCGACCGGTCTTTCCCGACGTCCCATCTGGCAACCCTCCCGGATGTCCGGGGGAAATTGAGGACCACACAATGTAGGCGACGTTCCGGGACCCGAACAAGAGGGCTGCCGGACGCCGTCGCACACGCGCCGCCAGGAGATTTTTGTTAGCTGTGCGGGGGGCGGTGCCTAACAAAGAAGGACGTGCGCATCCTCGAAGTGCCGGCGTGGTGTACGCACACCACCACGCC
>NZ_JBHVHF010000375.1:0-6508 GCF_042800315.1 Streptomyces sp. NPDC057638 | reverse complement strand
GATCGGGGGTTCCGCAGGAACCCCCGATCTGCCCGTAGGGGAGACCCCGAGTCACCCCGGGGAGGATCCGGGGTCAGCCCCTACGCGGGGACGATGTTGACCAGCTTCGGCGCGCGGACGATGACCTTGCGGATCCCGGCCCCGCCGAGGGCCGCGACCACGGCGGGCTCGGCCAGCGCCAGCGTCTCCAGCTCCTGGTCGGAGATGGACGGGGAGACCTCCAGCCGGGCCCGCACCTTGCCCTTGATCTGCACCACGCAGGTCACGGCCTCGTCCACGACATAGGCCGGGTCCGCCAGCGGGAAGTCCCGGTGGACCACCGAGTCCCGGTGACCGAGCCGGTGCCACAGTTCCTCGGCGATATGCGGCGCCAGAGGAGCGATCAGCAGCACCAGCCGCTCGGCGACGTCACGCGGCAGCGGACCCCCGGCCTTGGTCAGATGGTTGTTCAGCTCGGTGATCTTGGCAATGGCGGTGTTGAACCGCAGCGCGGCCATGTCCTGGCCGACGCCGTCGATCGCCTTGTGCAGCGCGCGCAGCGTCGCCTCGTCCGCCGCCGCGTCGTCGACGACCGTGACCTCGCCCGTCGACTCGTCGACGACGTTGCGCCACAGGCGCTGGAGCAGCCGGTACTGACCGACGACCGCCCGGGTGTCCCAGGGGCGCGAGACGTCCAGCGGGCCCATCGCCATCTCGTAGAGCCGCAGCGTGTCGGCACCGTACTCGGCGGCGATCTCGTCGGGTGTGACGGCGTTCTTCAGGGACTTGCCCATCTTGCCGAGCTCGCGCTTGACCTGCTCGCCCGCGTGGAAGAACGCCCCGTCCACTTCCTCGATCTCGGCGGCGGGCACCGGGAAGCCGCGCGCGTCACGGTAGACGTACGCCTGGATCATGCCCTGGTTGAACAGCTTGTGGAACGGCTCGGCGGAGGAGACGTGCCCCAGGTCGAACAGGACCTTCGACCAGAACCGCGCGTACAGCAAGTGCAGGACCGCGTGCTCGGCGCCGCCCACGTACAGGTCGACCCCGCCGTGCGGCGTGCCCTCACGCGGGCCCATCCAGTACCGCTCGATGGCCGGATCGACCAGCTTCTCGTGGTTGTGCGGGTCCAGGTAGCGCAGCTCGTACCAGCAGGAACCGGCCCAGTTGGGCATGGTGTTGGTCTCGCGGCGGTAGCGCCGGGGACCGTCGCCCAGGTCAAGCGTGACGTTGACCCACTCCTCGTCGCGGGAGAGCGGCGTCTCGGGGCGCGTGTCGGCGTCATCGGGGTCGAAGGTACGCGGCGAGTAGTCGTCGACCTCCGGCAGTTCCAGCGGAAGCATCGACTCCGGCAGCGGGTGGGCGATGTCGTTCTCGTCGTAGACGATCGGGAACGGCTCGCCCCAGTACCGCTGACGGCTGAAGAGCCAGTCACGGAGACGGTAGTTGACCGTGGCCTCACCGATGCCGCGCTCGACCAGCCAGCGCGTGATCGCGGCCTTGGCCTCGTCGACGGCCATCCCGTCCAGGGAGATCTCGGCGTTGGAGGAGTTGATCGCCGGTCCCTGCCCGGTGAACGCCTCGCCCTCCCAGCCCTCGGGCGGCTGGACGGTACGGATGATGGGCAGCCCGAATGCCTCGGCGAACTCCCAGTCGCGCTCGTCCTGGCCGGGCACCGCCATGATCGCGCCGGTGCCGTAGCCCATGAGCACGTAGTCGGCGACGAAGACGGGGATCCGGGTACCGGTGACCGGGTTCAGCGCGTACGCGCCGGTGAACACGCCGGTCTTGTCCTTGTGCTCGGTCTGGCGCTCGACATCACTCTTGAGCTGCGCCTGCTTGCGGTAGGCGGCCACGGCCTCGGCGGGAGTGGCGGCACCCCCGGTCCACGCCTCCTTGACGCCCTGGGGCCAGTCGCTCGGCAGGATCGCGTCGATCAGGTCATGCTCCGGCGCCAGCACCATGTAGGTCGCGCCGAAGAGAGTGTCGGGGCGCGTGGTGAAGACCGTGACGTGCGCGTCCTCGTGCCCGTCGACGGAGAAGGTGACGCGCGCGCCCTCGGAGCGGCCGATCCAGTTGCGCTGCTGCAACTTGATCGCCTCGGGCCAGTCCAGCGCGTCCAGGTCGTTCAGCAGCCGGTCGGCGTAGGCGGTGATGCGCATGTTCCACTGGCGCAGGTTGGCCTTGAAGACCGGGAAGTTGCCGCGCTCCGAACGTCCGTCCGCGGTGACTTCCTCGTTGGCCAGGACGGTGCCGAGACCCGGGCACCAGTTGACCGGCGCGGAGGAGGAGTACGCCAGCCGGTAGCGCCCCAGGATCTCGGCGCGCTCGGCCGGGCTCAGCTCGCCCCAGCCGCGTCCGTCACCGGGGACGGCGCGCTCGCCGCTCTCGAACTGCTCCACCAGGGTGGCGATCGGGCGGGCCGTACCCGCCGCCTCGTCGTACCAGGAGTTGAAGATCTGAAGGAAGATCCACTGGGTCCACTTGTAGTAGTCCGGTTCGATCGTGGCGATCGAACGGCGCTGGTCGTGGCCCAGTCCCAGTCGGCGCAGCTGGCGCCGCATGTTGTCCATGGCCGCCTCGGTCGACACCCTGGGATGCGTGCCCGTGGCGATGGCGTGCTGCTCGGCGGGCAGGCCAAAGGCGTCGAAGCCAAGGGTGTGCAGCACGTTGTGGCCGGTCATCCGCTGGTGACGGGCGAAGACGTCGGTGGCGATGTACCCCAGCGGGTGTCCCACGTGCAGCCCCGCGCCCGAGGGGTACGGGAACATGTCCATGATGAACTTCTTGGGACGTTCCACCAGCGCGGAGTCTCCGGCGAGGTCACCGCTCGGGTTCGGCGCCTCATAGGTGCCGTCGGCCTCCCAGACGTCCTGCCAGCGTGCCTCGATGTCGGCGGCCATCGCGGCCGTGTACCGGTGCGGCGCGGCCGCCTCGACAGCGGAACCAGCGGAATTCGTCTCGCTCATGATCCTTAAAGCTCCATCGATCGTCTCTGCCAGCGGTTGAGAACAGGTGCCACAAACAAAAGGACCCCTCGCACAGGAGGGGACGCCGCGCCGATTCCGAACTGGACCTTGTCATCCGTCGGGACTGATCAGCGCGGCTCGCTAAGCAGAAGGCGTACGGCACGCATGGCGTCAGGGTACCGCAGGGCCTGTTCCCCGTGCGCGCAAGGCGCTCACACGCCAGCACCCGACCCGAGTTCCCCGCCTCGCCCGTTCGCGACTCCTACGGGCCGCCAAGGCCCGCCACGCACCCCTTTGGGAACACGCTGGACACCCTTCAGGGAAGAGCGCGGATCACCGAGACGATCCCGCGCGCTCACCCCATCCCTCCATCTCCTCAAGGGCACCGGAGGAACTCCATCCTCGCCCCTCGCGGATGACTACTCACGCCTCAGCCATCCCGTCTCGCCCCATGCCCCACACGTCCTGCCCGATCCCCCACCACCCGGTTTCCGCGTCTCACCGCAGCAAACCAGCCAACGCCATACCGCGCGGTATGTGCCCGACTTAGCATGCGTCAACGGGACCTCTTTGCCGCACTCTCGGAGTCACCCCATGAACCCTCATCACCAGAGCCGCTCGTTACCCACCCCGGCCGACGGTGTCGGACGCCCTGTGCGGGGCGGCCTCACCGCGGCCGTGGTCGCGCTCATCCCCCTGCTCGCGGTCGGCGGAGGCGACGGCTTCCGCGCCGCACTCGACTTCACCACCGGCGTTCTCTCCCTGGTGTCGCTGACAGCGTCCATCGCCTGGGGGCTGCTCGCCACCGACCGGCTGCTGCTCGCCCCACGCCACCGGCTGCTCGCCCAGGCCGTCCACCGCGCCACCGCCACGGCCGCGCTCGGCTTCCTCCTGCTCCACGCCACCGTGAAGGTCTCGCTCGGGCGGGTGGACCTGATCGGCGCACTCCTCCCATTCGGGCTCGGAACCACTGGCTCCGCCGCTCTCGTGGGCTTTGGCACGCTGGCCGGACTCCTCATGGTGGCCACCGCCGCCACCGGCGCGCTGCGCAGCGCCCTCGCCGCCAACACCACGGTCGCGGGCCGCTGGCGCGCTCTGCACACCCTGGCCTACCCGGCCTGGTGCCTGGCCCTGGTCCACGGCCTGTTCGCCGGACGTCCGGCCGCGACCTGGGTGGTGGTCCTGTACTGCCTGGCGCTGGCCACGGTCACGGCCATGGTGTCGGTACGGCTCCTGCCCCGCTCCCTCCAACGGCGCCTGGCGGCCCGGATCCTCAGCCTCACCGACCCAGCCGACCACGAGCCGTCCGGGAGCGGCACAGCCCCGCCGCGCGTCCCCCAGGGTGACGCGTTCCCCGCGTACTCCCCTCGCCGGGAGATGGGCACCGGTCACGCTCCCGCCGCGTTCGCCGCCCCCTCCCACCACCTCCGGATCGAGGTCCCGCCACCGCCCACCGCGGACCCCTTGGTCACACGCCCCGTGTACGGGGAGGTGACCCGTCCTCCCACCGCGCCCGGCTCCGCGATGTCGGCCGCCTACCGCGCGGTCTCACTCCCGGACGACAGAGCGCCGCGCCCGCACCGCGCCTGGCCCACCCCGTCACCGCCGCCTCCCTCCCCAGCCTTCGCCCCACCGCCCCCGTACCCGCCGTATCCGCCACCGACAGAGGCATACGGAGGCGCTGAGCCGCCCACCACGGCGGGGACACCCGGGGGCGAACCCCCCACCCGCCCGCCACAGGACGACCCCACACGGATCGCCCCCGGACCGCTCTACCCACCCCCCGCCGGGGAGCCCTGGCCCGCCACCCCCGCAGGAGACCAACGGTGAACACCCCTCTCCCCGATGTCCCCGAGGTCCGTGTCGTCGGCCTCCCCCAGCTCACCCAGGGGTTCGATCTGGTCGAACGGCTCGACCTGTCCATGCACCTGAAGGTGCATGGACCCTTGGAGCCCCTGAGCGGCGAGGTGCTCGCCCAGCTCTGCGAGGAGATCTCCCTGCGCGGCCGGGGCGGGGCGGGCTTCCCGTTCGGACGGAAACTGCGGGCCGTGGCGAAGTCCGCGATACGGCGCGGGGTCAGGCCCGTCGTCGTGGTCAACGGCAGCGAGGGGGAACCCGCGTGCCGCAAGGACACAGTGCTTCTCAACCGGGCGCCGCACCTGGTGCTGGACGGCGCGCTGCTCGCGGCCGAGGCACTCGGGGCGCGCACCCTGGCGGTGGCCGTCACACGCAACTCCACGGAGATCTCGGTGCGGGCAGCGCTCGCCGAGCGCGGCCTGTCCGACCGGCGCGGGCAGCGCCCGCGAGTGCGGGTGGTGCGCACCCCCGAGCGCATGGTCTCCGGCGAGGCGTCCTCGGTGATCCGGGCGGTCAACGGCGGCCCCGCGATCCCTCCGGGCCGCCGGACCCGGGCCGCGGACTCAGGTGTCGGCGGCGCGCCGACCCTCCTGTCCAACGCGGAGACGTTCGCGCAGCTCGCGGTGGCCGCGCGGATCGGCGCCCACCGCTACGCCCATACCGGAGTCGGCCCGGAGCCGGGCACGGTCCTGCTGACGCTCTCCGGCGCGGTCGCCCACCCGATGGTGGTGGAGGTACCCACGGGGGTGCCCCTGCGCTATGTCCTCAACCTCGCGGGTGCCCCGCCGGTCCCCCAGGGCGTGCTCACCGGCGGCTACCACGGCACCTGGATCGACGCGACGGCCGTGGACGAGACGATGGTCTCCCGGGAGTCACTGGCGGGCGTCGGTGGCTCCCTGGGCGCGGGCGCGATCCTGCCGATCGGCCCGGAGACCTGCCCACTGGGTGAGGCGCTGCGGGTGGCGCACTGGCTGGCGGCCGAGACGGCGGGCCAGTGCGGGCCCTGCCGACTGGGGCTGCCCGCGGCGGCGGGCGGGCTGACGGATGTGCTCAACGGTGGCGGCCCGGCCGCCCTGGAGGCGCTGCGGGAGATCACCCAGGCCGTGAGGGGCAGGGGGGCCTGCAAGCACCCGGATGGCTCATCGCGCTTCTTCAGCTCCACCCTGGCCGCGTTCACCGACGATCTCGCCGCCCATGTGCTGCGCGGCGGCTGCGGCCGTGAGACGGCGGGCGTGCTGCCCTTGCCCCTGCCGGGCTATGCCGACACTCAGGAGTCGATCCCGAGCGGTGAGAGGCTCGCCGTCGACTGGACACTCTGCCAGGGGCACGGGCTGTGCGCCGACATCGTGCCGGAGCTGATCCGGATCAACCCCGACGGCTACCCCTCGGTCGCCGACGCGATCGTCCCGACACATCTGCGCGCGGGCGCCCAGCGGGCCGTCCGCAGATGTCCGGCCCTGGCGATGCGACTGGAGCGGATAGGCGCCCCGGCGCCGTCCGGCATCCGGGCCGTACTGCCGTCTCCCGTCCGCAAGGCCCTCGGCAGCGGACTGGGCTGAGGCCCCTCCCCACCACGGGGGGGCAGGAGCAGTGCCGGGTATACAGAAAAGCGGGGGGGCCCCCCCAAGGGTGGTACCCCCCCCCCATCTTTTTGTGCGAAAGCGAAAATTAAAACAAAACACAATGAATCCAAAGAAAACCCG
>NZ_JBHVHF010000374.1:0-6509 GCF_042800315.1 Streptomyces sp. NPDC057638 | reverse complement strand
GCCGCCGCCACCGCGGCCGTCCGCTCCCTGCGGACGGCCGCCCGCCGTATCGGCGGGACCCTGCACACCTTCCGGCCGCTCCTCGACCCCGAGTGGGCCGACGGGCTCCGCTCCGAACTGACCTGGCTCTCCACCACGCTCGCCCAGGAACACGCCTGTACGGCACGGCTGAACCGGCTGCTGGACGCCCTCTCCCGGCTCTCGGGCAACGCCCCGGTCCCGGTCCCCGCCGCGCGCGGGGCATCGGCCGCGCGCCCGGCCGCGGCGGGCCGTACGGGTGAGGGGCGGCCGCTCGACATCGGCGCGGCCCGCGCCGCCGCGCTGCTGGAACGCCAGCTCACCCTCGCCAGGTCCCGGGCCCACTCGGCCTCCCTCCAGGCGCTGGGATCGGCCCGCTTCCACGCCGTCGCGGACGCCGTCGCCGTCCTCGCCTCCGAACTGCCCCTGGCGAAGCCGGGCCACCGCACCACCACGGCGCCGGTCTTCCCGGGGTACGTCTGGGACGGGGACACCTCCCCGGCAGCGGAGACGGATACGGAGGCACAGGCGCGGGAACGGGCCCGGGCTGAGGCATGGCGGCGGCCCGCCGTCGCGGCCCAGCGGCGGCTGCTGACCGCCGTGGCGACCCTGCCGCTCGCCCGCGCGGGCCACCCCTACAACGCCGAGGCCCTGGTCAACGGGCTCGCCGACGCCTCCGCCGAGGAGCTCCAGGACGCGCCCTGGCACCAGGTGCGCCAACTGCTGCGGCTGCACCGCTACGCCCTGGAGGTCCGGGGCACCGAGGCCGATCCGGAGCTGGCCCGCGCAGGCCTGCTGCTCGACCGCCACCGGGACGCCGCCGAGGCCGCGGCGGCCGCCGCCAGCGCGGCCCGGACCCCCCGGATCGCGCCCGCGACCGCCTACGCGCTGGGCGTTCTCCACGCCGACCAGCGCCATGAGGTGGAGGCGGCGCGCTTCTCGTTCCAGGAGATCTGGGAGATCTGGCGGCAGACGTGTCCGACCCGGACCGCCCCATGACCGGCGGCCCGCCGACGGGAGGCACCACCATGGAGGGATGTACGACGGTCCTGGCGGCCGGATGCGTGCTGTGGCGCCGCACCGCGCCACCGGCGGGCGGTGGTCTGGAGATCTGCCTGGTCCACCGTCCGAAATATGATGACTGGTCCCATCCCAAGGGGAAGGTGAAGCGCGGGGAGAGCGAACGCGCCGCCGCGCTCCGGGAAGTACGCGAGGAGACGGGACACGCGTGTGTTCTCGGCGCTCCGCTCGGTACCGCGCGCTACCTTGCCCATGGCCGCCCCAAGCGGGTCGTGTACTGGGCGGCCGAGGCGACCTCGGGGTCCTTCACCCCGAGCGAGGAGGTGGACCGGATCCTGTGGCTGTCGCCGACGGCGGCGCGCGACCGGCTCACCGAGCCCCGGGACCGCGAACTGGTCGACGCGCTCCTGGAGGCGCTCCGCCCGGCCGGAGGCTCGGAGGGCTGAGGCCCGGAGAGCTGAGGTTCGGAGAGCTGAGGCCCGCGCGGGCCGGGGCCCGGACGCGAGCGCCGGGGCCGATGGCCCCACCCCGACCGAAGGCCGGGGTGGGGGTCGAAGCGCGGGAGCCGGGGGCCGACGACCGCCCGGCCGGGCCCCGAGGCCACGGGGCCGGGCGCCCAAGACCTCCAGCCCCGCACCCGGGCCACCCCGCCCCGCGCCTCGCACCGCCGACCCCGTACCCGCGCCTCGCACCGCCGACCCCGTACCCGCGCCTCGCACCGCCGACCCCGCACCGTCGACCCCGCACCCGCGCCCCGCACCCCGACCCCGTACCCCGGGCGCGCACCCCGCCATTCCAGCCGCGCGCCCATCCGCCCCCACGCCCCCGGCGCACCCCCACCACGGGCGGAACGCATACCTCCGGCCGCCCTCCGCCGTACCCCGGAGACCGACGGAGGCCACCGCCGGCCATCGGGCCCCGGATGTCACGACGGGAAACCTCCCAGGTGGCGAGCGCCAGTTCGAAGAATGGGCGGCGGTTCGGACGACCGCCGGAGCATGCACCCAGCCGCCCAGCACGGTTCACCTGCCGTTCACTCTCCTCCGTGGGCCGCTTCACCTGTTCTGCCTACTTTCGGCCTTACGCGGTGACCGGCAGACGGCCGGCTCCCCCACCCCCCGACACACGCCGCCCCGGCGTACCGCGAACCGCAGCGGAATCAGCGGCTCCGGCGGTCCGGTCCCGGCTCGGCTTCTGGAAGGAACACCCGAAAGTGAAGCTTCAGCGCAAGAACGGGCTTCGGGCCTCCGCGCTCGGCGCGCTCGCTGTCACCGGCGCCCTGGTCCTCACGGCGTGTGGTTCGGACGACAACACCGCGAGCACCGGCGGCTCCGGCACGAAGACCAGCGCCGCGTCGGACATCTCCTGCGAGGGCGCCCAGGGCAAGCTCCTGGCCTCCGGTTCCAGCGCGCAGAAGAACGCCATGGACCTGTGGGTGAAGAACTACATGGCGGCCTGCTCGGGCGTGGAGATCAACTACAAGTCCTCCTCCTCGGGCGAGGGCATCGTCGCCTTCAACCAGGGCACCGTCGGCTTCGCGGGCTCCGACTCCGCGCTCAAGCCGGACGAGGTCGCCGAGTCCAAGAAGATCTGCAAGAGCGGCCAGGGCATCGACCTGCCCATGGTCGGCGGCCCCATCGCGATCGGCTACAACCTCCCCGGCGTGGACGACCTGGTCCTGGACGCCCCCACCATCGCCAAGATCTTCGACAGCAAGATCAAGAAGTGGAACGACCCGGCCATCGTCAAGCTGAACCCGGGCAAGAACCTCCCGGACAAGGCGGTCCAGGCGTTCCACCGCTCGGAGGACTCCGGCACCACCCAGAACCTCGGCAAGTACCTCGGCTCCACCGCCAAGGCCGAGTGGCCGTACGAGGCCGAGAAGAAGTGGCCCGCCCCCGGCGGCCAGGCCGCCTCCGGCTCCTCCGGTGTCGCCGCCCAGGTCAAGCAGGTCGACGGCGCGATCGGCTACTTCGAGCTCTCGTACGCGACCTCGCAGTCCATCCCCACGGTCTCCATCGACACCGGCGCCAGCGCCCCGGTCGCCGCCACCTCGGAGAACGCCTCCAAGGCCATCGCCGCGGCGAAGGTCAAGGGCACCGGCAAGGACCTCGCCCTGGAGATCGACTACGCCACCAAGGCGGAGGGCGCCTACCCGATCGTCCTGGTGACCTACGAGGTCGTCTGCGACACCGGGAACAAGCCCGAGACGTTGAGCACGGTGAAGTCCTTCCTCACCTACACCAGCAGTGACGCGGGCCAGAAGATCCTCGCCGACCACGGCTACGCCCCGATCCCCACCGAGATCATCACCAAGGTGCGCGAGACCGTCGCGGGCCTGAAGTAAGCCACACCGGGCGGGGGGCCGCGCGCCCCCCGCCCCTCCGGTGCACCGCCGCCAGGGGAGCGCCGCTCCCCTCAGACAGACCGGAAAGACCATGGCCTCCACCACCACACCCATAGACCCACCCCCCACACCACGGCCTCCGTCCCTCGCCGACAAGGGCGGCTCCACCGGGCGCGCGGGCGACAAGATCTTCCTCGGTCTGTCGCGCGGCTCGGGCATTCTGCTGCTGGTGATCATGGCGTCGATCGCGGCGTTCCTGACGTACCGCGCCGCCATCGCCATCTCGGCGGACGAGGGCAACTTCCTCACCACCTTCGACTGGAACCCGGCCGGCGACCCGCCGGTCTTCGGGATCGCGGTCCTGCTCTTCGGCACGGTCGTCAGCTCGGTCATCGCGATGGTGATCGCCGTACCGGTCGCCGTCGGCATCGCGCTGTTCATCTCGCACTACGCGCCGCGCCGCCTGGCCGCGCCCCTCGCCTACGTGGTCGATCTGCTGGCCGCCGTGCCGTCGATCATCTACGGCATCTGGGGCGCGCTCTTCCTCGTCCCGTATCTGGAGGGGCTCAACCTCTGGCTGGACGACTACTTCTCCTGGACGTACGTCTTCGACAAGACCGAGGTCGGCGTCGCCCGCTCGCTCTTCACCGTGGGCATCCTGCTGGCGATCATGATCCTGCCGATCGTGACCAGCGTCAGCCGTGAGGTCTTCCGGCAGGCCCCGAAGATGCACGAGGAGGCCGCCCTGGCGCTCGGCGCCACCCGCTGGGAGGTCATCCGGATGGCCGTCCTGCCGTTCGGGCGCTCCGGTGTGATCTCGGCGTCGATGCTCGGCCTCGGCCGCGCCCTCGGCGAGACGATGGCCGTCGCCACGGTCCTCTCGCCGAGCTTCGTGATCTCCTTCCATGTGCTCGACCCCGGCGGCGGCACCTTCGCCCAGAACATCGCGGCCAAGTTCGACGAGGCCAACGAGCTGGGCCGGGACGCCCTCATCGCCTCCGGTCTGGTGCTCTTCATCCTGACCCTGCTGGTCAACGGCGCCGCCCGGATGATCATCGCCCGCCGCAAGGAGTACTCGGGGGCCAACGCATGACCCAGACCGCCATAAAGGACAGGCCCACCCCGGCCCCCGCCGCCCCCGGCGGCTCCCTCACCGCGCGGGCGCTGCCCCGCTGGGCCCCGCTGGGCTTCGCGGCCGCCGCGCTCGCGCTCGGCTGCGGCCTCGGCGCCCTCGCGGGCTGGGAGAGCGAGGTCCAGTGGGCCCTGGTCTCCGCCCTCTTCTACGTCGCCATCTCGTACACCACCACCTCGGTGGTCGAGAACCGGCGCCAGGCCAAGGACCGGCTCGCCACCAGCGTCGTCTGGGTCTGCTTCATCCTCGCCATCGTCCCGCTGTTCTCCCTGATCTGGGTGACGGTCAGCCGGGGCGTGAAGGTCCTCGACGGCTACTTCCTGACCCACTCCATGGCCGGGGTCCCCGGCTTCGAGCCCGGCGGCGGTGTCTACCACGCGATCATCGGCACCCTGGAGCAGGTGGGCCTCGCCACCCTGATCTCGGTCCCGATCGGTCTGCTGACCGCGATCTACCTGGTGGAGTACGGAAAGGGCGCGCTCGCCAAGGCCGTCACCTTCTTCGTCGACGTCATGACCGGCATCCCCTCGATCGTGGCGGGCCTCTTCCTGCTCTCGATCATGCTGATGTTCGATCTGGCGCCGTCGGGGCTGATGGGCGCGCTGGCGCTGGCGATCCTGATGATCCCGGTCGTGGTGCGCTCCACCGAGGAGATGCTCAAGCTCGTCCCGAACGAACTGCGCGAGGCGTCCCTGGCGCTCGGCGTGCCGAAGTGGCGGACCATCCTCAAGGTGGTCGTCCCGACCGCGCTCGGTGGCATCACCACGGGCGTGATGCTGGCCATCGCGCGCATCGCCGGTGAGACCGCCCCGATCATGCTGCTGGTCTTCGGCAGCCAGCTGATCAACAACAACCCGTTCGAAGGCGCCCAGTCCTCGCTCCCCTTCTACATCTGGGAGCAGTACCGGGTGGGCAGCGAGGCGTCGTACGACCGCGCCTGGGCCGCCGCCCTGGTCCTGATCGCCTTCGTCATGATCCTCAATCTGGTCGCCCGCGGCATCGCCCGCTGGAAGGCCCCGAAGACCGGCCGCTGAGCGGCCCTGCTGGAAGTGATCTGAAACCATGGCCAAACGAATCGACGTCAGCGGCCTGACCGCCTACTACGGCTCCCACAAGGCGATCGAGGACATCTCGATGACGGTGGAGCCCCGCTCGGTGACGGCCTTCATCGGCCCCTCCGGCTGCGGCAAGTCCACCTTCCTGCGCACCCTGAACCGGATGCACGAGGTCACCCCCGGTGGCCGGGTCGAGGGCAAGGTCATGCTGGACGACGAGAACCTGTACGGGGAGCGGGTGGACCCGGTCGCGGTCCGCCGCACCGTCGGGATGGTCTTCCAGCGCCCCAACCCCTTCCCCACGATGTCGATCTTCGAGAACGTGGCGGCCGGGCTGCGCCTGAACGGCTCCTACAAGAAGAACGAGCTCGACGCCGTCGTCGAGCGCTCGCTGCGCGGCGCCAACCTCTGGAACGAGGTCAAGGACCGCCTCCACAAGCCCGGCTCCGGCCTCTCCGGCGGCCAGCAGCAGCGGCTGTGCATCGCCCGCGCCATCGCGGTCGAGCCGGACGTGCTGCTGATGGACGAGCCCTGCTCGGCGCTCGACCCGATCTCGACCCTCGCCATCGAGGACCTGATCGGCGAGCTGAAGGAGCGCTTCACCATCGTCATCGTCACCCACAACATGCAGCAGGCCGCCCGGGTCTCCGACCGCACGGCCTTCTTCAACCTGGCGGCCGTGGGCCAGCCGGGACGGCTGATCGAGATCGACGACACCGAGCGCATCTTCGCCAACCCCTCGGTCCAGGCGACGGAGGACTACATCTCCGGCCGCTTCGGCTGACCCCGCCCGTCCTGCGGTGCTGCATGGCGGTGCCACCGCATGACGCCCGGGCCCGTCCCCACCCCCTGGGGACGGGCCCATCCGTCTTTCCCGGCCCCGGCCCGGCCGTACGCACGGGATACGGAAGAGAGGGGCGGTACGGGGGTGCTGGGC
>NZ_JBHVHF010000373.1:0-6513 GCF_042800315.1 Streptomyces sp. NPDC057638 | reverse complement strand
TCCCACCACCCTCATACGGAAGGTTCCCCTCCCGCGTTCATCCCGCCGCCGGGGACGGCGGCCTCGACGCGCCGCCCCCGGCTCCCGCCGCCGCCCACCGGGGGAGCCGGACCGACCCGTCAGCCGCGCAGGTCCGGGTGGTCGGCTACCACCGTGCTGCTGCCCGCCGCGATCTCGGTGAAGCCCGCGTCCCGTACCAGCGGCAGTCCCGACCGCGTCAGCCGCTCCCACTCGGCCGCCGACGGTGTCCGCACCGCCAGCGGGAACCCGGCCGCCGCCCACGCCTCCCGCTGCGGCGGCTTCAGTTCCCACCAGGCGAGCTGAGCGCCGTGCCCGGCCTGTGCCATCGCCTTCCCCGCCGACATCTCCAGCGCGGGTGACATCCACAGCACCGGTGTGTCCGCGCCGACCGGCGCGGGGGGCTCGGGCTGCTCCAGGTCGGTGCCGGACACCTGGAGCTTGACCAGCTCCTTGGGCCAGCCGTCCAGGGGCACCGGCGGGAAGACCCGTACCTCGGCCGTCTCGCCGCTCACGGTGACGCCCGGCAGCTCCGACGCCCGGCGCCACTCGGAGCCGCGCGCGCGGCGTACCACCTTGCGGATCCGGGCGTCCTGCCAGTCCCGGACGGCCTCGGCCCACTCGCCCTCCCCGGACGAGCGTTCGTCGGCGAGAAGGGTGAGGACCGCGCGCGCCGCTGTCTCCAGCGCGTCGGTACGGGTCGGGGGTTCGGCCACATGGGCTCGCTCCAGGCGGATCACCAACGGCAGGACGAACTGCGGTGCCTCGTCCCGCTCGACGCTCTCGAAGCGGAAGGGGCTGTCAGGGTTCACATGCTGGCTGCTGCTGCTCACATCGGAAAGTGTGCCAGCAGTGGGGGAGTGTCCTGGTTGTTCCGGAGCGGGGCCGCGGGTGAGGATGCACCGTATGAAAAGTGAACTCTTCGCCTCCGAAAACATGGCTCAGCCCGCTGTCGCTCCTGGAATGTCCCAGCAGAACGCGAAGGCGATCCGCTACGTCGTCAACGGTGAGATGCATGCCCGCCAGGGCTCGATGATCGCCTTCCGGGGAGATCTCCAGTTCGAGCGCAAGGGGCAGGGCATCGGCGGGATGCTCAAGCGGGCCGTGACGGGTGAGGGCCTGGCGCTGATGGCGGTGCGCGGTCAGGGTGAGGCGTGGTTCGCGCACGAGGCGGCGAACTGTTTCATCGTCGAGCTGGAGCACGGCGACGCGCTGACGATCAACGGCCGTAACGTGCTCTGTTTCGACCCGACCCTCTCGTACGAGATAAAGACGGTGAAGGGCGTCGGATCGGCCGGTGGCGGCCTGTTCAACAGCGTCTTCACCGGGACCGGCAAGCTCGCCGTCATCTGCGAGGGCACCCCGATCGTGATCCCGGTCACGGCGGGTCAGCCGGTCTGTGTGGACACGGACGCGGTCGTCGGCTGGAGCGCCCATCTGGAGACCTCGCTCAACCGCTCGCAGTCCTTCGGATCGATGGTGCGCGGCGGCTCGGGCGAGGCGGTTCAGCTGATGCTCAAGGGTGAGGGCTTTGTGATCGTGCGGCCCAGCGAGCTGGTCCCGGCGAAGGCGTCCGGCTGATCCCGGCGGGCGCGGTGGCCCCGGGCGTCCCCGGGTGCGACCGCGCCCGCCGTGCCTGAGGCCGTGCCCGAGGGTGTCGTGGCCCCGCCGCCGTAGGCTGGACCCATGGACGAGCCGTACTGCGAGACGAGCGAACCCACGCCGAGCGAACCCACGCCGGGGGAAGCGGAGAAGGCGTCGGGCCCTCCGTACGCCGAGTGCGTGCTGTGCCGGGAGCCGACCGAGTACCCCGACACGGTGAAGGGTGCCCCGCTCTGCCCGGTCTGTGCGTGGCAGGAAGCCCAGCGGACGGCCTGCTCGGGGTAAGGGCCTGTCTGATGGATCAGGCCGGAGCCCAGCAGGATCCATCAGACAGGCCCACGTCACGGCGAACCGACCGCCCCCTCGCGGGCCGATGCCCCCATCAGCTCGGACACCGTCACCATCCGATAGCCCCGGGCCCGCAGCTCCGGCACGATCCGCCGGATCGCCCGCTCGGTGACCGGCGCCGCGCTGCGGGTGCAGTGGAGCACCACCACCGAGCCCGGCCGCACTCCGGCCAGCACCTGTTCGGCGACGGCGTCCGCGTCCGTCGCGAAGGCGTCACCGCTGACCACGTCCCACTGCACCGCCGTGACCCGGGTGGGCGCGATGGCGCGCAGCGCGGCGGTGTCGTAGCAGCCGCCGGGGAAGCGGAAGTAGGGGACGATCCGGCGCGCGCCCGCCTGGCGGAAGGCGGTGAAGGCGCGCTCGACGTCGGTGCGCATCGCGTCGGCGGAGACCGTCGGCAGCTCGTAGCAGCGGGCGGTGAAGGCGTAGTGGCTGTAGGAGTGGTTGGCGATCTCGAAGAGGGGGTCGGTGCCGATCGCCCGCGCCTGGTCGGGGTACTCCTCGGCCCAGCGGCCCGTCATGAAGATCGTCGAGGGGACCTTCAGCGTCCGCAGGGCGTCGATGAGACCGGGGTTGTCGAACCGTTCCCCGCCCGCCGCGCGGGGCCCCTGGTCGGCGGTCATATCGGCGTCGAAGGTGAGGGCCACAGTCTTGGCGGCGGTCGCGGTGGTGGCGGCGCGCTGGAAGACGGGGGTCAGCCCTCCGGCGTGGGCGGCGGAGGGGGCCGGGGCGGGGGAGGCGCGGCGCGGCTGTGGCGCCTGGTCGCCGCCGCAGCCCGCGAGGAGGGCGGCCAGGGTCGCCGGGACGGCCAGCGGAGCCAGTCTGCGCAAGGTCATCATGGCCCGGAAAATATATGACTATCTCATAAAACAACGGACATATCGCCTCCGTGTCGTCGGCCGTGCCCCGCGCGCCCGGCTCCCCCGACGGAAACTCACCACACGCGTCCCCGCCCGCGTTGAGCACCCGGCCCCCCGCATCCGTACGAGAGGGCGCAACGCCCCCGTGCCCCTCGCGGCACGGCCGGTACCCGACAGGAGGCGGCACCGTGAGTCAGAGGCGGATACCCACCCGGAAGCTGGCCCTGGCGGGCGCCGGCGCCCTCGGCCTGGCCACCGCGGCCGTGCTGCTGCCCCAGGCGTACGGAGGGCAGGGCGGCCAGGAGGACCCGCCCGCCGCCCAGCCCAGGACCCTCACCCCGGCCGCCGCCGCGCGGCTGGCCAAGGAGATCGGACCCGGCCTCGGCGACGCCTACGGCGGGGCGTACTACGACGCCGAACGGCGGCGGCTCGTCGTCAACATCGCCGACGGCGACCGGTCGGCCTGGCGCCGGGTCGAACGAGCCGGGGCGGTCGGCCGCGAGGTCCGCCACAGCGCCAAGGCCCTGCTCGCGGCGCGGGGCTCGCTGGCCGGGCGCGCCACCGTGCCGGGCACCGCCTGGGCGCTCGACCCCCGCGACAACCAGGTGCTCGTCACCGCCGACCGCACCGTCACGGGGAAGCGCTGGGACCGGCTCGAAGCGGCCGTGGAGGCGCTCGGGTCCGGGATGGCGCGGATCGAGAAGTCATCCGGCCAGTTCAAGCCGTTCGCCCTCGAAGGCGGCGACGCCATCTTCAGCGGCACCGGGGGCGGGCGCTGCTCCCTCGGCTTCAACGTGACCACGGCGGAGGGCGCCCCCGGCTTCCTGACCGCCGGTCACTGCGCCACCTCGGGCGACCGCTTCTCCGGCCGCCCGGGCGAGACCCCCCTCGGCACCCTCCGCGCGGGCGTCTTCCCCGGCGACGGCGACTTCGCGCTCGTGACCTACGACGACCCCGCGACCCGGCCCCTGAGCGCCGTCGACCTCGGCGACGGCCAGGGGG
The DNA here is from genome assembly GCF_042800315.1 of Streptomyces sp. NPDC057638. Taxonomy (NCBI): domain Bacteria; kingdom Bacillati; phylum Actinomycetota; class Actinomycetes; order Kitasatosporales; family Streptomycetaceae; genus Streptomyces; species Streptomyces sp. NPDC057638. The sequence continues at coordinate 2,683 of NZ_JBHVHF010000373.1, read as the reverse complement.
TGCGGATCACCCAGGTCGCGGACGCGGCCGTGGGCCAGGAGGTCTTCCGGATGGGCAGCACCACCGGCCTCGACGGCGGCCGGGTCACCGGTCTGGACGCGACCGTGAACTACCCCGAGGGCTCGGTCAGCGGCCTGATCCAGACCGACGTCTGCGCCGAGCCGGGCGACAGCGGCGGGGCGATGTTCACCCGCGACGGCAGCGCGATCGGCCTGACCTCCGGCGGCAGCGGCGACTGCGCCTCGGGCGGCGAGACCTTCTTCCAGCCGGTGGCGACGGCCCTGGCGGCGGTCAACGCGCGCCTGGGCTGACCGAACGAGCCCGGCGGGCCCGGATCACCGCTCGACCTCGGCCAGCAGCAGCCTCAGCGTCAGGGAGTGCTTCTCCGGCGGCAGGGTCTCCAGGGCCGCGCGGGCGTGCTCCCTGCCGCCCTTCGTGTCACCCGCCTTGACCAGCATCAATCCGTGGTGCAGATCGAGGTGGGTGGCGAACCGGGGAAGCGCGGCGGGAAGCTCCCGCCGCGCGGCTTCCTGAGCCTCCAGGGCCGTCCGCTCCTCCCCCAGCCGGGCGGCCAGCAGGGAGACGAAGACATTCATCCGCCACCAGGGAACCGCGTAGTCGGATGTCTGCTCGTACGATCCGGCCCGGTCGAACACGCGACGGCCCTCGGCGAGCAGCCCGCGGGCCGTCTCCCGGTCTCCTCGCACGGCTGCCGCGTGGGCCTTTCCCATGAGGGCGTTCAGCAGGCCGAGGGAGGGCTTGCGGGAGATGGCCATCGCCTGGTCGGCGAACATGTCGGCGATCGTCAGCGACGCGCCCTCATATCCCAGCGCGATGGCCGCGCGGCCTCTGACCCACACCCGGGAGTGCTCGTCCCCCGACCGGTCGGCCGCTTCCGCCGCGAGCCGGTACCACCCCACAGCCCGGGACCCGTCGGACCCGGGGATGGTCTTCGCGTACAAGGTCATCAGCCGTGCCGCCACCGACCAGAGCCGTGGCTCCTCTAACTGCTGCTGTACGACGGCCAGCTCAGCCGATACCCGCCGCTGGATCTCCTCCGCGCCGCTGCTCATATACGCGACGCCGTAGTCAGCCAGCTTGCTCTCCCAGTCATCGACCCCGGGCCCGCCGCGTAGCCGTGCGGCAAATCCGGCGCTGAGGAGGTCGGAGGCCACGATGGGCGCTATGGCGGTGGCCGCCGTATCGGACAGGAAGGTACGCCGCTTCACTTCACCCTCAAGAACGAGTAGGGGTACGTCCAGGACAGCGGACAAGCACCGGAGGTAGAACGGCCCCGGCACCACCTTGCAACGCTCCCAGCGGCTGACGTACTCCCGGTCCAGCCCCGTTCCGAACGCCTTGTTCACCTCGTCCGCGAGTCGACCTTGGGACCATCCGCGCGCTGTGCGGAGGTCTTTGATCAGTGCTCCGATGGCCATGAAATCCATCATGCACCCGCCGCTGCCGTGAGCTTGGCACGCCTGGTCGCCGCTCCTTCCCGGCGCTGTGGGAATGCCCCTACGGATGCCCCTACGCGCACCGGTTCACGAGCGGGACGCTCATCCCCGTCACCCGGTCGGCGAAAGGGGTGCGGCATGGAAGGTGAGGGCGAGGAAGCGGCTGCCGTGCTGAACGTGCGCTCCACGCGTCTCTCGTATCTCTGTTACGTGATGGCCGAAGGCCCGGTCTATGGCTCGGGAATCGTTCTTCCGTTCGTTCTGTGCACGCTGCGGACCGAATGCCCGGAAACCGCGCTGCGGTGGCTGTGGAGCAGGACCCGGCAGGTCGCGGACCGGCTCGACCCGGATCCGGCGCGCTCGCCGTGGGTGACGTCCGCGATGCGTGCCGAGCCCGTTCCCGTACCCGACGCGCCCACCGAGATACGGGTGTTCTGCGCCGACCCCGGCGAATGGCGGGCGGCCTGGGAGCGGCTGGAGCGGGCCGAGCCGGTCTCCGTGGTCATCCCGGACGGCCCCGACCGCTACACGTTCACCATCGCCCCCCGCCCCTTGGGAGACCCCCCATGACCCCGCACCGCACCCACCGCCAACGGGCCCTCGCCGACCGCGAACGGCTCATCACCCGCTATCGCGACCACGGCGAGACCCTCAAGGCGCTGGCCGCCGAGTACCGCGTCTCCGACGCCTGGCTGAAGAAGCGCCTCACCGACTGGGGCGTGCCCGTACGCGGGGTCCGCGAGGCCCGGCTCCTCCACGTCCGCCAGCGGGCCGTGCGGTGATCCCGCTGATCCCCCTGATCCGGCGGGACGAGGTCACCGGCGCCATCTACGCCATGCCCTGCCCCGCCCCCTGGTGCCACCGCTACGTCAACGTCATCCGGGGACGCCGCATCCAGTTCCACCGCCGCCACGCCTCCACGGTGATCTGCGCCCTGTCCGGCGCCCCCGTGGACGACCGCGCCCGCACCCGGCTCACCCGGCGGTGACCACCGTGAGGAACCCCATGCCCGACTGCGTGATCTGCCAGCACCTGACCACCGCCGAGAAGGCCGCCGAACGCGTCCACGACCACTCCCGCGCCACCGACTACCGCGTCCTCCTCCACCGCCACCTCACCACCGACCACCCACCACAGGAGGGGGCATCCGCCACGGTGGTTACCTGACACGAACCGCGGCGGGGGTATCCGGGAAAGGAGAACGGCCGGGGCGCACACACATGTGT
>NZ_JBHVHF010000372.1:0-6520 GCF_042800315.1 Streptomyces sp. NPDC057638 | reverse complement strand
GGCCACGGGCCCGGCGGCGCGGGACGGCGGGCCGGGGCCCGCCCGGCTCACCCGACTCGCCCGACCGGGACGGCGGCACCGGCACGGGACCGGCACGGGGCGGCACCCGCGCGGGGGACAGCACACCGGCACCGGCATGACGGACGGACGGGCGCGAACAGGCACGGGCAGGCACGACAGCGGCACCGACGTGACGGAGGTACCGGCATGACAGGGTCACCGGCGGCCGGGACCACGGACCACGGCGGCGGGGTCTGGTCGGTCCGGGTCCCCATCCCGGACAACCCCCTCGGCCACACTCTGGTCCATCTCCTCGACACCGGCCGTGGCCCGGTCCTCATCGACACCGGCTGGGACGACCCGGCCTCCTGGGAGGCCCTCACCGCCGGACTGACGGCGCTGGGCGCCGACGTCTCCGCCATCCACGGCGTCGTCATCACCCACCACCACCCCGACCACCACGGCCTCTCCGCCCGCGTCCGCGCGGAGTCCGGCGCGTGGGTGGCGATGCACCCGGCCGACACCGACGTCGTCCGGCGTACGAGGGAGGGCCCGCCGGAGCGCTGGCTGGCCTCTATGGAGGAGAAGCTGGCCGCCGCCGGAGCGCCCGAGGAGCATCTGGCCGTCATGCGCTCCTTCCGCGCGCGCGGCGCCGACGCGGTGCCGGGGCTGCGGCCCGCCCTGCCCGACCGGGAGATCGCCGCCGGTGAGCTGCTGGACCTCACGGGCCGACGACTGCGGGCGATCTGGACGCCGGGCCACACCCCCGGCCATGTCTGCCTCCATCTGGAGGAGAACCATCCGGCCGGGCTCCCCGGCCGGGGCCGTCTCTTCTCCGGCGACCACCTGCTCCCCGGGATCAGCCCCCACATCGGTCTGTACGAGGACCCAGATGACCCAGCCGACCCAGACGACCCAGCCGGGACCGACCCCCTGGGCGACTACCTGGCCTCCCTGCGACGGGTCGCCCGCCTCGCCCCGGCCGAGGTCCTCCCCGCCCACCAGCACCCCTTCACCGGCGCCCCCGCCCGGGTCAGCGCACTGCTCGGCCACCACGAGACCCGTCTCGCGCTGCTGCTCGGCCTGCTGACCGAGCCCCGCACGCCCTGGCGCCTCGCGGAACTCATGGAGTGGAACCGGGCATGGGAGCGGATCCCGCCGGCCTCCCGCACGATCGCCGTCTCGGAGGTGGAGGCCCATCTGCGCCATCTGGTGCGACGGGGGCGGGCGGAGCGGCTGGCGGGGGTGCCGGAGCGGTATGTGGCGCTGTGAGCGGCCGCCGGAGGGGAGCGGGCCGGGGCCCGGCGGCCAAGGGTTCCGAAGGCCCACGGCCAGGCGTCCGGGCAGACCCCGGGGGCGGCCGGTTCGGGGCCCGGGGGCGGCCGGTTCTGGGCCCGGGGACACGCAGGCGGCCGTCCCGCGATCCCGGGCCCGGCGCCCCGAACGCGGACCCGCCACCCCGGAGGCGACCGGCCCGCCGTCCAGAACCCGCCACCCCCGAGGCGACCGGCCCGCGCCCCCGGGGACACGCCCGCCGATCCGGAAGCAGTCAGTCCGCCAGCCACGACCCGCCGGACCGGCCGGTAGAGTGGACACGTCGTTTTCACGTCCGTACGGGGGGAAGCCGGTGCGAATCCGGCGCTGACCCGCAGCCGTGAGCCACCGCCGGGCACCCCGGGGTGGCGAGCCGGAATGCCCCGTACCCCGTTGTGATCGTCTCGTGCCACCGGCGGCCCGCCGGTGACCGGCACCGTCGAGGAGTACGGAGTCGGAGCCCTGGTGCCTCAAGAGCGTGCCCGTGCCCGGCTTCCGCAGGAGAGGCCCCCGTCCATGAGCACCGCACGCCGCGCCGTCGCGCTCGCCGTATCCGCCACACTGGGCACGGCCGCGCTCGCGCTCGCCCCGGCGGCCAGTGCCGCGCCCGCCACCACGGGCAGCCCGGCGCCGTCGCCGGTCCTGCCGTCCGGGCTGTACGGGAGCGGCGACCCCACCTACGACGGTGTCTGGCGCCAGTCCCTGGCCCTGCTCGCCCAGGATGTCTCCGGTGTCGTCCCCGCCGACAAGGCGGTCGCGTGGCTCGCCGCCCAGCAGTGCGCGAGCGGCGGCTTCGCCTCCTACCGGGCCGATGTCTCCGCCGCGTGCCCGGCCTCGCTGCCGCTGGACTCCAACGCCACCGCCGTGGCCGTCCAGGCGCTGACCGCGCTCGGTGAGAAGGAGACCGCCCAGAAGGCCGTGACCTGGCTGCGGTCCACCCAGAACGCGGACGGCGGCTGGAGCTACAACCCCGGCGGCGCCAGCGACGCCAACTCCACCTCGCTGGTGATCGGCGCGTTCTCGGCGGCGGGCGTCAAGCCCGCCGAGGTGCGTTCGCCGGGCGGGAAGTCGCCGTTCGATGCCCTGCTGACGTTCGCCACGCCCTGTGGTGGCAAGGACGGCGGCGCCTTCGTCTACCAGCCCAAGCAGCCCGGCATGGTCGCCGACTCCACGGCCGCCGCCGTGGTGGCGGCGCGGGGGCAGGGGCTCTCGCCCGCCGCCGGTGAGCCGGACGCCCGGGGCACCGCCTGTGTCCCCGGCAAGACCCTCCCGGACGCCGCCCACAACGGCGCCGCCTACCTCGCGGGCGCCCTCGCCGCGACCGGTCATCTGCTGACCCCGCCGATGCCCGGCGCCACCGACTCCGCCCCCAAGCCGGATGTCGGCAACACCGCCGACGCCGTGGCCGCCCTCGCCGCCCAGGGCCTGAAGGAGCGGACCGCGAAGCCCCTGGCCTGGCTGAAGGCGAACTCGGCCGCATGGGCGAAGGAGTCGGGACCCGCCGCGTACGCCCAGTTGATCTTCGCCGCCCGTGCCGCCGGGGCGCAGCCGACCGACTTCGGTGGCGCGGACCTGGTGGCGCAGCTCACCGCGCTCGGCCCGGACCCGCGCGCGGACGCGGCCCAGGCCACGGAAGAGAAGAAGAAGGAGAACGAGAAGGACGAGAAGGGCTCCGACAGCGGCCAGTGGTGGCTCGTCGGCGCCTTCTTCGCGGCCAGTGTCGGCGCGGGCATCCTGATCAGCGGCCGCCGCAAGAACAAGTCGTGACCGGCGACAGCGCCGGGCCCCGCCCCCGTACGCCCGGCGACGGCCCCGGGACCCCGGGCAGCCGTGGCCAGGCGGAGGACGGGCCCGGCCCCGGCACCGCCGGGAAGGCCCGCGCCCGCTCGCTCACCCCGCCGTCGACCCCGTTGCTCGCCCTGGCGGCCCTGCTCGGCACCGTCCTCGGCACCGTCCTCGCCGTCGGACTCGGCGTGGCCGCCGCCACACCCGCCGAGGCGGCCGGATACCGCTACTGGTCCTTCTGGCAGAGCGACGGCCGCGCCTGGTCCTACGCCACCGAGGGCCCGGCCACCGCCCGTCCCGCCGACGGCTCGGTGAACGGGTTCCGCTTCGCGGTGAGCGAGAACAGCGCCGACGCCACCCGCCCCCGCCAGGCCCCGGACTTCGCCGCCGTCTGCGGTACGACGGCGGCCGAGCCGGACCGCAAACGCGTCGCCGTGGTGATCGACCCGGGCACCCCCCAGGACGCGCCCTCCGGCGAGCGGCCGCCCGCGCCGCGCGCCGCCTGTGCCCGGGTGGGGACGGACGCGACCGCGGCGGAGGCGCTGGCCGCCGTCGCCAAGCCGCTCCGCTACAACCAGCAGGCGCTGCTCTGCGCCATCGCGGGCTATCCGGGTGCGGGCTGCGGCGAGCAGGTCCCCGCCTCGGGCGACCGCCCGCGGACCACGGCCGGCGCGGCGCCGGAAGGGGACACCCGCGCGCAGGAGTCCAGCGCGGAGGAGTCCGGCGGACCCTCCGTCGGCGCCCTCGCCGGAGTGGGCGCCGTCGTCGTGCTCGGCGCCGCCGCGTTCTGGCAGTCCCGCCGCCGGTCCCGATGAGCCGGGACCGGGACCAGTCCCCGCCCGTACCGCCGTACGGGGACGGGGTCCGCCTCCGTGACCTCGGCCAGAACCCCACCGAACGCGCCGAGCCCACCGAGCCCACGCGGGGCCGCCGCCCGCGCCCCGGGGAGCGGCTGCGCGCCCCCCGGGCCGACCGGCGCAACGCCGTGCATCCGGGTGCCTGGTGGCTGTGGGCGCTCGGCCTGGCCACGGCCGCGTCGCGGACCACGCATCCCCTCCTGCTGGGACTGCTGGTGGTCGTGACGGCGTATGTCGTCGCCGCGCGGCGCACCGACGCGCCCTGGGCGCGCTCCTACAGCGCCTTCCTCAAGCTGGCGCTGTTCGTGATCGCGCTGCGGGTCGTCTTCTCCGTCGTTCTCGGGTCACCGATCCCCGGCAGCCACACCCTTCTCACCCTCCCCGAGGTCCCGCTCCCCGACTGGGCCCAGGGGATCCGCCTCGGCGGCCGGGTCACGGCCGAACAGATCGTCTTCGCCCTGTACGACGGCGCCAAGCTGGCCGCCATCCTCATCTGCCTGGGCGCCGCGAACGCGCTGGCCAACCCGGCCCGGCTGCTGAAGTGCCTGCCCGGGGCGCTGTACGAGATCGGGGTGGCCGTCGTCGTCGCCATGACCTTCGCGCCCCATCTCGTCGCCGACGTCGCCCGGCTGCGCACCGCGCGGCGGCTGCGCGGACGGGAAGCGGGCGGTGTCCGCGCCGTCGCCCGGATCGGGCTGCCGGTGCTGGAGAGCGCGCTGGAGCGGTCCGTCGCGCTCGCCGCGTCGATGGACGCGCGGGGGTACGGGCGGACCGCCGCCGTTCCGCCCGCCGTACGGCACACCACGACCGCGCTGGTCATCGGCGGGCTCCTCGGGATCTGCGCGGGCGCCTACGGGCTGCTCTCCGCCGAGGGCTCCACCGCAGGACCGTTCCTGCTGGGCGGCGGGGTGCTGGCGGCCGTCGCCGGACTGCGGCTGGGCGGCAGGCGCTCGGTACGCACCCGCTACCGGCCCGACCGGTTCGGCCCGCGCTCCTGGCTGATCGCCGGATCCGGGGTGGTGGTCGCCGCGCTGACGATCCTGGCGGGGACGCTCGACGCGGACGCGCTGCATCCGTCGGTGGTGCCGCTGGTCCCGCCGGAGCTGCCGCTGCTGCCCGCGCTGGGGATCCTCGCCGGGCTGCTGCCCGCGTTCGTCGCACCCGTGCCCGACGGCCCCTCCCCCGCGCCCCGGCCCGCGCCCACCGTGCCCGCCCCCTCCACCACGGCACTCCGCCCACCGGACGGGTCCGTCACCTCCGTACCCCCTGGCCCTTCCGTACCCCCTGGCCCGAAGGAGTCCGCGTGATCCGCTTCGAGCATGTCTCGGTCACCTACGACGGCGCGGCGCGACCGACCCTGGCCGAGGTCGACCTGACCGTCCCCGAGGGCGAACTGGTGCTGCTCGCGGGCCCGTCCGGGGTCGGCAAGTCGACCCTTCTCGGTACGGTCTCCGGGCTGGTGCCGCACTTCACCGGCGGCACCCTCGGCGGCCGGGTCACCGTCGACGGCCGGGACACCCGTACCCACCGGCCGCGCGAGCTGGCCGATGTCGTCGGCACCGTCGGACAGGATCCCCTCGCCCACTTCGTCACCGACACGGTCGAGGACGAGCTGGCCTACGGCATGGAGTCACTGGGACTCGCCCCCGCCGTGATGCGCCGCCGGGTGGAGGAGACCCTGGACCTGCTGGGACTGACCGAACTGCGGGACCGGCCCATCGCCACCCTCTCCGGCGGCCAGCGCCAGCGCGTCGCGATCGGCTCGGTCCTCACCCCGCACCCGAGGGTCCTGGTCCTGGACGAGCCGACATCCGCGCTGGACCCGGCCGCCGCCGAGGAGGTGCTGGCCGTCCTCCAGCGGCTGGTGCACGACCTGGGGACGACGGTCCTGATGGCCGAGCACCGGCTGGAACGGGTGGTGCACTACGCCGACCAGATGGTGCTGTTGCCGGGCCCCGGGGAACGCGCGGTGCTCGGGACCCCGGCCGAGGTGATGGCGCTCTCCCCCGTCTTCCCGCCCGTGGTCGGCCTGGGACGGCTGATGGGCTGGGACCCGCTGCCGCTGTCGGTACGGGACGCGCGCCGCCGGGCGGCGGGGCTGCGGGAACGGCTGGACGCGGCGAGGACCGTGGGAACCCGAACCCCGGAAGCCCTCGACGGTCACCGCGCCCCCAGCACCCCCACCGGCACCGGTGACCCTGCCCGCACGGACGGTCCTGCCAGCACTGGTGATCCCACCCGTCCCACCGCACCCACCGCACCCACCACCACCGTCCGCTCCCTCACCGTCCGCCGTGGCCGGATCGAAGCCCTCCGCCAGCTTGACCTCACCCTCTCCCCCGGCGAGACCGTCGCCCTGATGGGCCGCAACGGCGCGGGCAAGTCCACCCTGCTCTCCGCCCTCGTCGGGCTGCTGGAACCCACCTCGGGCAGCGTCACCGTCGGCGGGCTGACCCCGCACCGCACTCCCGCCCCCACCCTGATCCGCCAGGTCGGACTGGTTCCGCAGGAGCCGCGCGATCTGCTGTACGCGGACACCGTCGGCGCCGAGTGCGCGGCGGCGG
>NZ_JBHVHF010000371.1:0-6581 GCF_042800315.1 Streptomyces sp. NPDC057638 | reverse complement strand
TCCTCCGCCTTGCGATCGCACGCACCAGACCCCGCCAGACCCTCCCCCTGGACTTCGTCACAGGGGGAGGACGACGCTACTTTGACGACACTCCCTAGGGCGAGTACGTCGAGGATCCGGCCTAACGCCGCCAGGCCCCGGCCGCCGCCGCGGACTCGACGAACGACGCGAAATCGGCCGCGTCGCGCCCCAGCGCCTGCCGGACCCCCTCCGAGACCTTCCGCTCCTGGCCCGAGGAGACCGGGAGCAGCGCGGCCGCCCACAGCTTCGCCTCGGTGGCCGTGGCGCCGTTCGCCACGTTCTCCGCCACGAACTCGTCCAGGGTCAGGGGGACATAGCGGGCGCTGCGGCCGGTCGCCTTGTTGATCAGCCCCAGTGCCTCGTCCAGCGGAACGGCGGACGGCCCCGACAGCTCGTAGATCCGGCCGGCATGGCCGTCCTCCGTCAGGGCGGCCACCGCCACCGCCGCGATGTCGTCCACATCGATCCAGCTGGCCGCGCCGTCCCCGGCGGGCAGCCGCAGCTCCCCGGCGAGGATGCCGTCGTTGAAGAACCCCTCGTCGAAGTTCTGCGCGAACCAGCCAGGACGCAGCACGGTCCAGGCCAGGCCCGACTCCCGCACCGCCGCCTCACTGGTGAGGAAGCCCTCGCTGACGGCGTTGGACTCGCCGTAGTAGTCCGGGATCTCGACCCCGCGCGCCGAGAGCAGTACCAGCCGCTCCACGCCCGCCTCGGCGGCGCGCGCCGCCAGCGTGCGCGTCTTCGACGGCTGTGCGTCGTACTGAACGATGTACACGCCGGACGCGCCCTCGAGCGCCGGGCCCCAGGTGGACTCGTCACGCCAGTCGAAGCGCAGTTCGGACCTGCGGGACGCCACCCGGACCGGTACGCCACGGCTTTCGAGCCTGCGTACGACACGGCTGCCGGTCTTTCCGGTGCCGCCGATCACAAGAATGGGTTTCTCAGTCATGGGCACGAGAGTAGCGGCGGAATTCGCCGGAAATACCGCACAGTGGGCGGCCCGTTATCGGCCAGTGGGAATGTGGTAGCACCATCACATTCGCGGCCCTTGTTCAGAGGTCGCGATGGTCGAAAGAATTCAGGAGTTCCGCATGACTGACCTCACGGGCAAGACGGCACTGGTGACGGGCGGCAGCCGGGGCATCGGGCGTGCCATCGCCCGGCGCCTGGCGAAGGAAGGGGCGCTCGTCGCCTTCACCTACGCCAGCGACGAGGAGTCCGCCAAGGAGACGGTGGCCTCGATCGAGTCGGACGGCGGCCGCGCGTTCGCCTTCCGCGCCGCGCTGGGCGTACCGGGTGACGCCGACGGGCTGTGGGCGGAGTTCGACGCCGCGATCGGCAAGCACTCCGACACCCCCGGTGTCGACATCCTGGTGAACAACGCGGGCGTCGTCGGCGGCGGCCAGATCCACGAAGTCACCGAGGCCGACTACGACAAGGTCTTCGCCGTCAACGCGAAGGCCCCCTTCTTCGTCATCCAGAAGGGCCTGGAGCGACTGCGCGACGGTGGCCGGATCATCAACATCTCCTCCGGAGTCACCAAGGTCGCCTTCCCGGCCATGACCTCCTACGCCGCCTCCAAGGGCGCCATCGAGGTGCTGACGCTGACCCTGGCGGTCACCCTCGGCCCCCGCGGCATCACCGTCAACGCGGTCTCGCCGGGCACCATCGAGACGGACATCCACCCGTGGATGGCCGACCCCGACGCCAAGGCGCACGCCGCCGCGTTCTCTGTCTTCAACCGGGTCGGACAGCCGACCGACGTCGCCGACGTGGTCGCGTTCCTCGCGTCCGACGACGCGCGCTGGGTGACCGGTCAGAACATCGACGCGAGCGGAGGTTCCGGTCTGGGTATCTGACACCGACTGACTGACAGCATTTGAGCTGAGGGGTTCCGTCCGCACACGGAGGAGAGCGCCGTCCGGGTCCACCGCACAGGGGCCGGACGGCGCTCTTCTGCGCGCCCGCGCCCCGCCGGCCCCCTGCGAGCCCGTCCCGCCCCTGACCTGATCCCACCATCGCGCCCCGGCCCGTGGGGCCTGCCCCTGGACCCCCATGGGTGTGGGCGTGCGGGCTCCCATCGCGCGGGGCCGGGCCCACCACCCGTGTGGGCCCGGCGTTCCCCCCCCGTTGTGGGCATGCGGTGGCACCGCCGTGCCCACAAGCGGGCGGAACCCGGGCCCGCAAGCGGGTGGGCCCAGCCCGCAGGTTGCGGGGCGCGCGGTGGAAAAGGGTGGCCCCCCGGGGGCGAGGGGGAGGGCTCGCCGCCGGGGGGCCAGGAGTGCCCCGAGGGTCAGGGGCGTATGGCCAGGGTGTGGCGGAAGATGTCCAGCGGGTCCCAGGTCCGCTTCACGTTCTGCAACCGGGGATAGCCGGCCTTGAAGTACAGCGAACTCCACGGCACACCTGAGGTGTTGTGCACCGGGCTGTTGAGGTCGACGTCGGCGTAGTTGATGAACGCCCCGTCCGCGTGACTGTCCGGCCGCGGCACGCCCCCGGTCGCGGCGAAGACATCACGGTAGAACTCCCGTACCCACGCCTTGTTGACGGCGTCCTCCGCGGGTGTGGCCCACATGTCGATGAAGAGCATCTTCATGATGGAGTCACGCTGGGGGACGGCCGTGTCGCTCGGGAACGGGATGTTGGCGACGGCGCCGTAGCCGACGATCTCCACCAGCGCGGCGGGGTTGTTGTAGTCGGTTCGGGTCATGTGCTGCCAGAACGCGGCGAGGTGCGCGGGCTGGAAGTGGTGCCGCATATAGGCCGACTTGGCCTTGAAGCGGTTCTTGCCCTCGAAGCCGCTGCCGCCGAGGCCGGGCCAGTTGAGCACGTTGTAGAGCCAGTTGACCCGCTTGCGGGCGTCGACCCGGTAGGTCAGGCCCGTGCCCGCGACGATGGCGGCGAGGAACCCGTCGAGCAGCGCGTCGGCGTTGGGCACGGCGGAGTCGATCTGGGTCGACATCAGGAACTCGCCCGCCGAGCGGTGGCGCGGCTTGAGGGCGCTCCACAGCTTGGCGTAGGGGTGGAGCGGGTTCTGGTGGGTCTCGAAGAACGTCGAGAAGTTGAGCAGCAGCCGGGAGAACGCGGCCTGGGTCATGCCCTGCCAGGAGAAGGCGACCTCGGAGACGATCAGCTCCTGCGGGGCCTTGGGCAGCAGGTCGGCCGGGTTGGTGGACAGGACGCCCCGGTTGCGGAACCAGTACTTGGTGACGATGCCGAAGTTGCCGCCGCCGCCGCCGGTGTGGCCCCACCACAGCTCGCGCTTGGGGTCGAGGATGTCGCGGGTGGCGAGCACCTTGCGGGCCTGGCGCTGCGCGTCGACCACGACGACCTCGACGGCCTCCAGGTAGTCGACGGTGACGCCGTGGGAGCGGCAGAGCGGGCCGTAGCCACCGCCGGTGACATGGCCGCCGACGCCGACACCGGGGCAGGTGCCGCCGGGTATGGTGACGCCCCAGTTCTGGAAGAGGGTCTGGTAGACCCCGCCCAGGCGGGCGCCGGGTTCGATGGCGAAGGCGCGGCGGGCGTTGTCGAAGGTGACGGACTGCATCGCCGATACGTCGATGAGGACGCGCACCTGGGAGTTGCTGGTGAAGTCCTCGTAGCAGTGGCCGGCGCTGCGCACCGTGAAGCGCAGTCCCGCGTCGAGGGTCTCCTGGACGGCCTGGACCACCTGGTCGGCGTTGCTGGCGACGAGTACGTAGTCGGGCGTGCCCACCCAGCGCTGGTTGGCGCCGGTGACGAGCCCGGGGTAACGCGGGTCGTTCGGCAGGACCGTGACGAGCTGGGCGTTGTTCGCGATGGCGGCCGCCGCGGTCGGCTCGGCCGCGTAGGACATGCCGCCCCAGCCGCCGAGGGTGTGCAGCGCCAGGGCCGCGCCGCCGACTGCGGCGCTGTTTCTTGTGAACTCCCGGCGAGAAACTCCGGACATTGGTCGTACCTCCGAGGAATGCGATGAACTCGGTTGACTGTGGGGGGTTCGAACCACCTGGGCACGGAACTCGACATCACAGCTCCTGACCACGGAGGTGTGCATTTCCGACCGTTCAGCCCAATGGCGCCGAACGCTAGCGGCCGCATGACACCGTCAGGTAACCGTTCACCAATTCCTCTTGTGAAGGAATGTACTCAATTGGTCCGGACAAGACGTCCGTCTATCCCCCGTTTATCCTGTGCGACCGTGGGTTACACGGCCCTGACCTCGGCTGCCGGGCCCCGCTCCCGGCAGACATCATTGGCCCACCAACTGGTCTGAGACCCCTCGGCGAGGGTGTATTCAACTGCGGTTTCGGTGGCCGCGCGGGTCGCGTCGCAGACTTGGATCGCCCCGGGCGGCGCGTCGGACAGAAGGCCGTGGCAGAGATCGAGAAGGGCGCCGTTGACGGTCGGCGGGTCCCCTCCCGGGCGCAGCCTTAACAGGGCCTGGCCCGTCGCCACGGAGGCGTGGAAGGTCATCCAGCCAGGTGGCGTCTGACGCGGTGTTGACAGCGGAGCCAGGGCGGTGAGCAGATCGCGCAGCGCGGCGCCCGCCTGGACGGCCCGCAGCGCGGTGGAGCCCTCGTCCACGCGGACCGGCGGCCGGTCGTCGCGGACCCGGAAGAGGCCGAGGGTGACGGCGCCTATGGAGGCCACCGGCTCCCCGCCGAAGCGCTCTATCTCCTGATGGGCGACGCGGCTGGTGTACTCGAACAGTTCGTCCATCATCCCGTCCGGATAGTCCGGACCGAGCCCCTCGGGGCCCGCGACCGGCCGGGTCCGGGCGAGCAGCACGCTCAGCTGGCGCCGCTCGGTGGTGACCGGTCCGAGTGTGGGCGGACGACGGCGTACGGGGACCCGGCGCGCGCCCGGCGCGGGCCGCTCGCCCGGCTGCGGACGGCGCGGTGCCACGACGGGCTCGCGCTCCTCGCGCCGGGGGCGCGCGGCGCCGACCGTGAGCGAGGGGCGCTCGACACTGAAGGCCGGGGCGCTCGGCAGGCTCAGCACCGGGTCATGGGCGAGGATGGCCTGCTGGAGTCCGCGCAGCTCGTGTCCGGGCTCCAGGCCCAGGTCCTCCACGAGGGTGGCCCGGATGCGGTTGTAGACCCCGAGGGCGGCGGCCTGGCGTCCGCAGCGGTACAGGGCGAGCATCAGCTGCCCGGAGGCCCGCTCGCGCAGCGGCTCGGCCTCCACCGTGGCCTCCAGCTCGCCGAGGACGGCGTAGTGCTGGCCGCACTGGAGCTTCGCCTCGAAGTAGTCCTCCAGGACGTCGAGACGGCTGTTCTGCACCGCGTTGAGCTCGGGCCACATGATGCCCGTCTCGACCAGGTCGGCCAGGAGCGGGCCGCACCAGAGGTCGAGGGCCCCGCTGAGCAGGGCGGTCGCCTCGTGCGGCTGTCCGGCGGAGAGCTTGGCGCGGCCCTGGGAGACCCGGGTGCGGAAGAGGTGGAGATCCACCTGGTCCGGGTCGACCCGGATCATGTAGCCCGGGACGCGGGTCACGAGCTCGGCGGGGCGTTCGACCTGGTGCGCGTACTCGTTGAACATCCCCCGCAGGCCCCATACCGCGTTCTGCAGTATCTTCCGCGCGGTGACCGGCGCGTTGTCGGTGCTCCAGAGCGCCGACAGCAACTGGCTCGTGGGGACGACCTGATTGGCCCGCAGCAGCAGATAGCCCAGCGTCGCCCGCTGTCTCGTGCCCCCCAGGGGCACCGGTACATCGCCCGCCAGCAACTCCAGCGGGCCCAGCATCCGAAAGCGCATAACTCCCCCAGTCCCACGCGGGTTTCCTGACGCTCTCCCGAGATTACAAACCATCGCGTCGGTTTGTCAAAAGGGAGTTCGGATCTGGAGGGGAACAACTTTGCTGGCTCCAGCGAGAGTTGACAGAGTCTCAAGTGATGTCAAAGTCACGGCTGGAAGGGGTGGATTAGGTCGTTCTGGGCGCTTTTGGTGGCGGCGGTCGCGGTGCTGACCAGGGCTGGAGGGCGATAGGGGGGCGGGCTAGGGGTGCGCTTGACCCTCCGCTGTAACAACACGGAAGGTCGGTTTACTTTGCGGAATGCTCCGGCTGTCGGGCGCGGTTCCGCGTACGTCAGGGACGTACGGGCGAGGGAGCGTGACGGGCGTGGCGGGTGTGACGGCCGCGGCCGGAGCGGTCGTCGGCGGGCCGGCCCGTACCCGGTGGCCGTCCGCGCGTCGGCGCGGTCGGCGTCGCGTCCGGTGCGCACGGGGGCGGACGGGGCGGTGCCGGGACCGTATGGACGCCTCGGCGGCGCGCGGCACGACGGGGCCTCGGCGGCGGGACGGGGCGGTACGCAGGTGGTGCGCGGAGGCCGCACGAAGGCGGTAGGGCCGTACGAAGGCGCCTGCGGCCGTCGGCGGGACGGGGGCGGGGCGCGTGCCCGGGGCGGCGTCACGGGGAGCCCCGGGCGGATGCCGCCGGGACGCCCGTCCGCCTCCGTACCCGGTGTCCGCGCGCTCGGGGCGGACGGCGGCGGCGCGGCCCCGCCGGAAGGGCCCCGGCGCGGGGAGCGCAGGCCGCGGAGGGCGGGCGGCCCGGTGCCGGACGGCCGGTCAGGGCC
>NZ_JBHVHF010000370.1:0-6621 GCF_042800315.1 Streptomyces sp. NPDC057638 | reverse complement strand
CCTCCAGGCCCCCCGCACACCGGGTCCCGCTCCTTCGGGGGGCGGGCGCGGGAAGGTTCGCGGAGCCTTCGGTGAACGGACCGTGTCCTATTCCACAACTCCCCCAGGAACCGGGGATCGACCACGGTTTTTGTCTCCGAATTGATGCGCGGCCGCCTTACCGGGCCCGGAATTCATAAGGGAATCCCTGATAATGTGACGGCGGTCGCTGCCGGGTTGAGGATCCCGTTCCGGACACTACGGTGGGTGACCGGCTTGGGACACACCACCGGTCCCGGACCTCGGTAGGGCGTTGGCTTCGCGCCGAAGGGGTGTGCGGCCTCTACCATGACCGCCGCGCCCCGGCCTCCTGCCACATAAAGCTCTTGCGGTGTTCAAGGAGGACGTCCATGACGAGCAGCAACCGGCAGCCCATCCCCGCTGCGAGCCCGGTCATCGGTGAGGAGGAGATCGAGGCCGCGGTACGCGTGATGCGCAGCGGCCGGGTCGTACAGGGCCCCGAGGTGGCCGCCTTCGAGGAGGGCTTCTCGGAGCTGGTCGACGGCCGCCACTGCGTCGCCGTCAACTCCGGTACCTCCGCGCTGCACCTCCTTCTGCTGGCGGCCGGCATCGGCCCGGGTGACGAGGTCATCGTCCCGTCCTTCTCGTTCGCCGCCACCGCCAACGTGGTCAGGCTGGTCGGCGCGGACCCGGTCTTCGCGGACATCGAGGCCGACACCTTCTGTCTGGACCCCGCCGCCGTCGAGGCCGCCATCACCCCCCGTACCGCCGCGATCATGCCGGTGCACCTCTACGGTCACCCGGCCGCCATGGACAAGATCATGGCCATCGCCGACCAGCACAAGCTCGCGGTCGTCGAGGACGCCTGCCAGGCGCACGCGGCGGCGCTGAACGGCACCCCGGTCGGCGCCTTCGGCGTCGGCGGCACCTTCAGCTTCTACCCGACCAAGAACATGCACTCCCTTGAGGGCGGCATGATCTCCACCGGCGACGCCGAGATCGCCCGTACCCTGCGGCTGCTGCGCAACCAGGGGATGGAGCAGCGGTACGCCAACGAGATCGTCGGCTGCAACATGCGGCTCACCGACGTCGCCGCCGCCGTGGGCCGGGTACAGCTCGGCAAGCTCCAGGGCTGGACCGAGCAGCGCATCGCCAACGCCGCCTACCTCAGCGAGCACATCACCGCGCCGAACGTGACCACGCCGGTCGTGGCCGAGGGCGCGCGGCACATCTACCACCAGTACACGATCCGTGTCAGCGGTGACCGTGACGCCGCCATGGCCCGTCTCACCGAGGCCGGTGTCGGCAACGCCGTCTACTACCCGACCCCGATCCACCGGCTGCGGCCGTTCTGGGAGCCGGACCAGAAGGCGGGCCGTCACTGGGACCTGCCCGAGACCGAGCGCGCCGCGGCCGAGGTCTTCTCGCTGCCCGTGCACCCCTCGCTCTCCCAGGACGACCTGGAGCGCATCGTCACCGCCGTGAACGAGCTTGGAGAGAACCTGTGACCACCGCGACTCTGCGGGCCGGGCTGATCGGCCTCGGCTCCATGGGCCGTCACCACGCGCGTGTCCTCGCGGGACTCGAAGGCGTCCAGTTCGTGGGCGTCGTCGACCCGATGGGGGACAAGAACGGCTGGGCGCAGGGCGCGCCCGTACTGGCCGAGGTGGACGACCTGATCGCCCTCGGTGTGGACTACGCGGTCGTGGCCTGCCCGACCGCGCTCCACGAGGAGGTCGGCCTCAAGCTGGCCGCGGCCGGGATCGGCGCCCTGATCGAGAAGCCCGTCGCCGACACCGTCGAGGGCGCCCGCCGTCTGGTCGACGCCTTCGAGTCGCGCGGGCTGGTCGCGGGCGTGGGCCATATCGAGCGCTGCAACCCGGCGCTGCGGTCGCTGCGCCAGCGGCTGGAGGCCGGGGAGCTGGGCGACGTCTACCAGGTCGTCACCCGCCGCCAGGGTCCCTTCCCGCACCGCATCGCCGATGTCGGTGTGGTCAAGGACCTGGCCACCCATGACATCGACCTCACCGGGTGGGTGACGGGACAGACGTACACCTCGATCGCCGCCCGTACGGTCTCCAAGTCCGGCCGTCCGCACGAGGACATGGTCTCCGCCGTCGGCCAGCTCTCCGACGGCACCATGGTCAACCACCTGGTGAACTGGCTGAGCCCGCTCAAGGAGCGGTTCACCTCGGTCACCGGTGAGCGCGGCTGCTTCATCGCCGACACCCTCACCGCCGACCTCACCTTCTACTCCAACGCCGCCCAGGCCACCGAGTGGGAGGCGCTCCAGGCGTTCCGCGGGGTCGCCGAGGGTGACATGATCCGTTACGCCATTCCCAAGCGTGAGCCGCTGCTGGTGGAGCACGAGCTGTTCCGGGACGCGATCCTGGGCAAGTCGGACGACATCTGCACGCTCCGCCAGGGTCTGCGGACGGTCGAGGTGGCGGCGGCCGTCCTCGAGTCCGCCGCAGCAGGGGTGACCGTCGACCTCTCCGCGCACGCGGCCCAGTAGGGCGAGGGAGCCTTGACCAGTCCTGATGTCACCGTCGTCGTGGCGGTGTACAACACCATGCCGTATCTGACGGAGTGCCTTAACTCCCTTGTCGGGCAGAGCATTGGCCTGGACCGGCTGGAGATCGTGGCCGTCGACGACGGCTCCACGGACGACAGCGGGGCGGAGCTGGACCGCTTCGCGAAGAAGTACCCGAAGACGGTCAAGGTGATCCACCAGACGAACTCCGGTGGCCCCGCCGCGCCCAGCAACCGGGCGCTGGAGGTGGCCACCGGCCGTTTCGTCTACTTCATCGGCTCCGACGACCACCTCGGCAAGGAGGCGCTGGCCCGCATGGTGGCCTGCGCCGACCAGCACGGCTCCGACGTGGTCGTCGGGAAGATGGTCGGCACCAACGGCCGCTATGTGCACCAGGCGCTGTACCAGAAGAGCGACCCGGACGTCAGCCTCTATGACTCCGCGCTGCCCTACACCCTGGCCAACACCAAGCTCTTCCGCCGTGAACTGGTCGAGAAGCACCAGCTGCGCTTCCCGGAGGACATGCCGGTCGGCAGCGACCAGCCGTTCACCATCGAGGCGTGTGTACGGGCGCGGAAGATCTCGGTGCTGGCGGACTACACGTACTACTACGCCGTCAAGCGCGGCGACGCGAGCAACATCACCTACCGGGCCGACCATCTGGCCCGGATGCGCTGCGCCGAGCGGATCCTGGACTTCGCGGCCGGGCTGATCGAGCCGGGCCCGAAGCGGGACCATGTCTTCGAGCGCCACTTCAACTGGGAGCTCGCCAAGCTGATCCAGGGCGACTTCCCCGAGGTCGACCCGACGGTACGGCGGGAGCTGTGCCTCGGTATCGCCGGGCTCGCCGACGAGTATCTGACCGACACCATCCGTGACGCGCTGCCCGTGCAGCGCCGGGTCCGGCTCGCCCTCGCCCAGCAGGGCCTGGTGGACGAGCTGGTCGCGATGATCGCGGCGGAGGAGAAGGGGGTCGCGCCCGGGTTCCTGGTGGAGGACGGCCGTGTCTTCGCCCGCTACCCGGGATTCCGTGACTCCGCCTTCGGGCTGCCGGACCGTGTCTACGAGGTCCTCGGTGACTCGGTCGCCGCCGCCCTCGCCTCCGGTACGGAACTGCTGTCGGCCGCGTGGGACCAGCGCGGCGACGATCTCGCGCTCGCCGTCTCCGTACGGGTCCCCGTCGCCGGGCTGGCCGGTGACGCCGACGAGCTCGCGCTGAAGCTGATCCAGGGCGCCATGCCCAAGAGCGCCGACAAGCCCGGCGCGCGCCGTCTTCCCGCCGACCGTCCCGTCCCCGCCGCCGAGGGCGAGCAGCGGCTGGAGCCGGCCGCCGACGGCCGGTCCACCGTCGTCCACGCGCTGATCCCGATCCCGGCGCGGACCGCGTCGACCGGGCTGCGGGTCCATCTCCGGCTCGCGGGCTGGATGTATGAGATCCCCGTACGCGGCGAGGACAAGCCGATGCCGCTGGCCCGGCGCTGGCGCGGCGGCACCCCGTACCGGGTGTCCGCCCGAGTGAACACCAAGGGACGGGTGGTGGTCTCGACCGGACTGCTGTTCCCGCCCCCCGAGAGATGGTGGTCGCAGGTGCGGCCCCTGCTGGCTCGTGTGAAGAGGAAAGTAACCCGATGAATATCTGTGTAGTAGCGCTCGGCAAGATCGGGCTTCCGCTCGCCGTGCAGTTCGCGGCCAAGGGCCACAAGGTCATCGGCGCCGATGTGAACGAGACGGTCGTCGAGCTGGTCAACGCGGGCACCGAGCCCTTCCCGGGCGAGCACGACCTGGACCGGCTGCTGAAGGAGACCGTCGGCGCCGGACTGCTCAGCGCCACCACCGACACCGCCGCCGCCGTCGCCCAGTCCGACGCCGTCGTCGTCGTCGTCCCGCTCTTCGTGGACGCCGAGGGCACCCCGGACTTCGGCTGGATGGACTCCGCCACCCGGGACATCGCGCGCGGCCTCAAGCCCGGCACCCTCGTCTCGTACGAGACCACCCTCCCCGTCGGCACCACCCGCACCCGCTGGGCGCCGATGCTGGAGCAGGGCTCGGGGCTGACCGCGGGCGAGGACTTCCACCTCGTCTTCTCCCCGGAGCGGGTCCTCACCGGCCGGGTCTTCGCCGACCTGCGCCGCTACCCCAAGCTCGTCGGCGGCATCGACGAGGCGTCCGCCCGCCGTGGGGTGGAGTTCTACGAGAGCGTGCTCGACTTCGACGAGCGCGCGGACCTGCCGCGCGCCAACGGGGTCTGGGACCTCGGCACCGCCGAGGCGTCCGAGCTGGCGAAGCTCGCCGAGACCACCTACCGCGATGTCAACATCGGTCTGGCCAACCAGTTCGCCCGGTTCGCCGACCAGAACGACATCGACGTCAAGAAGGTCATCGAGGCCTGCAACTCGCAGCCCTACAGCCACATCCACCAGCCCGGCATCGCCGTCGGCGGCCACTGCATCCCGATCTACCCGCGGATGTACCTGTGGAACGACCCCGAGGCCACCGTCGTGCGCTCGGCCCGTGAGGCCAACGCCGCCATGCCCGAGTACGCGGTGGACCTGCTGGCCGCCGCCTACGGCGACCTCACCGGCGCCGGGGTGCTGGTGCTCGGCGCCGCCTACCGCGGTGGCGTCAAGGAGACCGCCTTCTCCGGTGTCTTCCCGACCGTCGAGGCGCTGAAGGCGCGCGGGGCCGTCCCGTACGTCTCCGACCCCATGTACACCGCCGAGGAGCTCACCGCGCACGGCCTCACCCCGCACGCGGGCGAGCAGGTCACCGCGGCCATCCTCCAGGCCGACCACGCCGAGTACCGCGAGCTGGCCGCCGCCGACCTGCCGGACGTCCGCGTCCTCGTCGACGGCCGCCGCACCACGGACCCGGCCCGCTGGGAAGGCGTGCGCAGGGTCGTCATCGGCGGCTGAAACGGGTGAGCGGCAGTGAGGCGGCCCTGCTCCCGCGCCCCGGGCGGCGCGGGGGCAGGGCCCTGTGCGAAAGGCAGAGGGCATGACCTGGTTGATCACCGGCGGCGCCGGATACATCGGTTCGCACGTCGTGAAGGCGATGACGGAGGGCGGCGAACGCGTCGTCATCCTGGACGACCTGAGTACGGGAACGAAGGAGCGCGTCCCCGACGGCATCCCCCTCGAAGTGGGCACCGTCCTCGACCGCGCACTCCTCGACCGGGTGCTGCGCGAGCACGCCATCACCGGGATCGTGCACCTCGCGGGCAAGAAGCAGGTCGCCGAGTCCGTCGCCCGGCCGCTCTACTACTACCGCGAGAACGTCGAGGGCCTGCGCAACCTGCTCGCCGCCGCCGTCGACGCGGGCGTCACCCGCTTCCTGTTCTCCTCCTCCGCCTCCGTCTACGGCATGCCGGACGTCGACCTCGTGACCGAGGACACGCCCTGCCAGCCCATGTCCCCCTACGGGGAGACCAAGCTGGCGGGTGAGTGGCTGGTCAGCTCCGTCGGCGCCGCCCACGGGCTGGCCACCGCGTCCCTGCGCTACTTCAACGTGGCGGGCGCGGCGACGCCCGAACTCGCCGACGAGGGCGTCTTCAACCTGGTCCCGATGGTCTTCGAACGGCTGACGGCCGGGGAGGCGCCCCGGGTCTTCGGCGACGACTACGCCACGCCGGACGGCACCTGCGTCCGTGACTACATCCACGTCGAGGACATCGCCTCCGCGCATCTCGCCGCCGCGCGACGGCTCGCGTCGGACCCGTCGGCCGCGCTGGTGCTCAACATCGGGCGGGGCGAGGGCGTCTCCGTCTCCGAGATGGTCGCCGTCATCCAGGACATCACCGGCATCGCGGAGCCCGCGCCCGTCATCACGGAACGCCGCCCCGGCGATCCGGCACGGGTCGTCGCCTCGGCGGGCCGCATCCGGGACGAACTGGGCTGGGCGGCGCGGCACGACGTACGCGCGATGGTCACCTCCGCCTGGTCCGGCTGGACCCTGCGCCACTAGGGCCGCGCGGAACGCCTGCCCGCCCGGGGGCGTGACTCGTGCCCCCACGGCCAGGGCCCGTGGCCAGGCGCGGGGCCGCCTGTCGAGTCGCGGGCCGTATGACTGAGGCCCGCCTCCCGGGGATGAAC
>NZ_JBHVHF010000369.1:0-6638 GCF_042800315.1 Streptomyces sp. NPDC057638 | reverse complement strand
GGGCCGCCCCCCCCCGCGCCGCCGGGGGCGCCGGGGCACGGCCCGCCGCGGGGCCCCCCGGGGGCGCCGGAGGCCCACCGCGGGAACCGGGGGCAAACCAGAGGAAACGGGGGAACACGGGGAACAAGGCGCTGGCCGGTGGGAGACCACCGGCCCAGCGCCGTGTTCCGTTCCGCCACCCCCGCGCGTACGCCCGTAGCCGACCGGGCGGCGGGTAGGGCACCGGACCCCGCCGCCCCACGGACCGGACCCGCGACCGGCGTACGGGACCGGGTCGGTGGCCTCCGCTACGGGCCCGGCCGGCCCGTTGCCTCCCGTACGTCAGCGGGGTCCCGTACTCCGGCGGAGTTCCGCACTCCGGCGGGGCCGTACGTCGGCGGGGTGCCGCGCGGGCCCGGGTGCCCGCACTGGTGGCCCGCCGGGGTCCGGCGTCAGCGCCCGCTCACCCGTCCGTGCAGCAGCCGCGACAGGGCCGCGTGCACATCGTCGAGCGACCGCTCGCGCTGGAACGACTGCCAGTCGAGCGCCGCCACCAGCACCATCCCGACCAGCGCGGCGGCGGAGAGCGGAATGTCGATGTCCGGGCTCAGCTCACCGTTGTCGACGGCCTCGCGCAGCACCGTCTCCACCACGGCCACCGCCTGCTGGCGCACCACCAGGAGCGTCGCCTGCCAGGCGCGGTTGGTGCGCCACAGTTCGGCCACGTACAGCTGGGTGAAGGCGGGATAGCGGTCGATGAAGACCAGACCGGCCCGGATCATCGCGTCCAGGGCCTCGACCTTGGTACCGCCGCGCGCCGCCGTCTCGTCGGCGGCGGACTGGAGGGAGGCCGTCAGCAGGCCGACGCCGTACCGCAGCAACTCCTCGAACAACTCCGTCTTGCTCTTGAAGTTGTAGTAGACGGTTCCCTTCGCCACCCCGGCGCGCTCGGCGATCTCGTCCACGGTCGTCGCGGAGAACCCCTGCTCGGCGATGAGGGTCACCGCCGCCTCGTAGAGCTTCGCCCGGGTCGCCCGGCGTCTGGTGCTGCTGCTGTCCGTCGCGTCCATGATGTCGATTCTCACAGGTTCCCCACGTTTCACGGCCGTCACTCACTCCTTTCACAGGGAGAGTTCGGGATGGAGCCGGTCCAGGCTCCACACCTGCTTGCGGCGGGCCGTCAGCGCGGTGAGCGCCAGGGCCGCCGCGGTGAAGGCGAGCAGGACCAGGGTGCCCTGCCAGACCGGGGTGAGTCCGCCGCCCGTGATGAGACGGCGCAGCGCGTCCACGACATAGCTCATCGGCAGGAAGGGATGGATGGCGTTGAAGAAGCCGGGGCTGGTCTGGACCGGGTAGGTGCCGCCCGCCGAGGTCAGCTGGAGCATCAGCACCGCCAGCACCAGGATCCGGCCCGCCGCCCCGAACCGGGCGTTCAGCCACTGGATGATCGCCGCGAAACAGCCGGTGACCAGCGCCAGGAAGCCCACCGTCCCGGCCGTGTGCGCCATCTGGAGCCCCAGCGCCCAGTGGAGCACCGCCACCAGCGCGCCGACCTGCACCAGCCCGATCGCCAGCACCGGAAGCCACCCCGCCAGCGCGATCCGCCAGGCGGAGGCCCCCGCCGCGAGCGCCCGCCGGTTCATCGGAGTGATGATCATGTACGCGACCATCGCGCCCACCCAGAGGGAGAGCGGGATGAAGTACGGGGCGAACCCCGTGCCGTAGTTGGGCGCCGCGTGCAGCGACTGGCTGGCCAGCTTCACCGGGTCGGCCATCACCTCCGTACGGCGGTCGCGGTCCTCCTTGCCGTAGTCCGGGATCTTCGCGACACCGTCGTGCAGACCACCGGCCAGCTCGGCCGAGCCGTCGGCCAGCTTGAAGAGGCCGCCGTCGAGGTCACCGGCACCGCGCTTCAGCTCGCCGACACCACTGTCGATCTCGCTGGAGCCGGAGGCGGCACCGGTCAGACCCGAGTGCAGCTCGCTCGCGCCCCGGGCGACCTTCCGGGCACCCGCGTTGAGCGCGTCGATCCGCTCGGTGGTGGACGCCAGTTCCTCGCCGAACCGGGGGGCCTGCCGGGCGAGACCGTCCGCCTTCTTCTGGAGCTCCGACAGCTCGCCGTCGAGCGCCTTCAGGCGGTCCTCGTTGGCCCGGACCACCGCGCTGACATCATCGGCGGTCTTCGCGGCACCGGCCGCCGAGTCCGCGCCGCGCTTCAGCGCCGAACACAGGGCCTCGTCGGGCTCCCCGTCACCGGTACAGCGCTCCTGGTGCAGCGCGGTCAGCCGGTCGGCGGCCTTCTGGGTCTCGTCGGCCGCCGCCGGGGCCTGGCTCAGCAGGGAGCCGATGCCCTCGCGCAGCGCCGTCGCGGTGCCGTCCACCGCCTTCGCGGCCGAGGCGACCGCGCGGCCGTCGTCCTTGAGGTACGGACCCAGCCGACCGGCGAACGCGTCGCTCTTGTCGGCCAGTCGCTGGGTGCCGTGCGCGATCTTCCGCGTACCGCGCTCCAGTTCCGCGGCGCCCTGGGTGAGCCGGGTCAGGCCGGAGGCCAGCTTCCCGGTGTTGTCCTTGGCGCTGGAGAGGCCGTCCGCGAGCTCCTTGGACCCCTTCTTCGCCTCCCCGATGCCGCCCTGGAGATCGTCCGCGCCCTTCGCGGCCTTCTCGGTCGCCGCGTGGATGTCGGAGAACGAGATGAAGATCCGGTCCAGGAACGAACGCGACGCCTTGGTGGACGCCGCTGTACGCACCTCCGAGAAGACGGTCCGTGAGATCTGCCCGACGATGTAGTTGTTGGCGTCGTTGGTCCGCACCTGGAGTGCGCCCGTCTCGGGGGAGTCGCCCGAACTGGAGGCGATCCGCGCGCTGAAGTCCTCCGGCATGGTCAGCGACAGGTAGTACCGGCCGTCCTCGACGCCCTCGCGCGCCTCGTCCGCGCCCACCTCGTGCCAGGCGAAGACCTCGCTCTCGCGCAGGTTCCTGGTGATCTCGTCGCCCGCCGCCACCTTCTCGCCGTCGGCCTTCGCGCCCTTGTCCTCGTTGACGAGCGCGACCGGGATGCGGTCGAGCTGTCCATACGGATCCCAGAAGGACCACAGATAGAGCGCGCCGTACAGCAGCGGCAGCAGAATGATCGCGACAATGGCGGCGCGCGGCAGCTTCCCCCTGCCGAACCGCTTGAGCTCAAGCGCGGCCAGTCTCGGCGAACGCATCGGCCGTCCCCTCCCCGAGGTCCTCGTTGATGTTGACGGCGGTCACGGCGGTCACGGCGCGGCTCCGGTCGCCGCCCGCGTCGCCGCTGTCGGCGTCGCCTCGGTCCGGCTCCCGGCCGTCGGTCCCCGACCGCTCTCCCGCGCGCACCACCACGGTGTCGCCCGGGGCCTGGCTGCACACCGTCAGCACGGTCGTGCCCGCCTCCGTGACCGCGCGCAGCAGCCGCCACGCCTCGGCCCGTTCGGAGTCGGAGAGCTTCAGATCCGCGTCATCCACGGCGAGCAGCCGGGGGCGGCCGATGAGCGCGAGCGCCACGGAGAGCCGCAGCGTCTCCAGCCGCTCCAGGTCGCGCACCGAGGTACGCGCCTCCTTAGGGAGCGTGCCGAGGTCCAGACCGGCGGTCAGCAGCGCCGTGTCGATCCGTTCACGCGCCTGGCGGGCCCGCTCGCCACGCGGCCTCAGCAACTCCCTCAGCGAGCCGTCGAACCGCCGCTGGAGCAGCGCGCGCTCCCGCAGGTGCTCGTCGACGGTCAGCGCCGGATCCAGCTCACTCACCGCCGGTACGGGACCGAGCGCGCTCATCCTGCGTACGGCGGCCATCCGGCGCGGCAGCGCGAGCCCGCCGACCTCGGCATGGCCCTCGGAGGGGCGCATCCGTCCGGTGAGCGCCAGCAGCAGACAGGTGCGGCCGGAGCCGGACGGCCCCTCGATCGTGATGAGCGACCCGGGCGCGGCCTGGAACGACACCTCACGGAACGCCCAGCCACGCGGCCCCTTCAGCCCGAAGCCCCGCGCGATGACGGCGGCACCCTCCACGCGTGTGACGGGCCCCGCCTCATACGGGCTCTCCACGCACCCTCCCCTTTTTGAACTGACCAGTCAGTTCAAAAAGGTACACCGGTGGGGGCGGTGGTCGCGCCCTGGGGGCGCGGGGGCGTCACGGGGCCGCGGGAGCCCGTCCGGGCGGGGCCGTCTGTAGGCCGTCCTCCGTCTGCCGGATGTTGGGGTGCCTGCGCGCCGTCGCCCGGCTGCGGCCCGGCTGCCGTGGTTGCCGTCGGTGCGGCCGTGACGGGCCGGGGCGCTGCCTGTCGCTGCCGCTGTCCTACGGCTGCCGGGTTCGGCGGCCTCCGGGCTCACCTCCTCGGGAGCGGCGGATGAGACGTCACTCGTCCCGCGAGACCCGGCTCGCCGCCCCTCCCTGCGGGGGCGACCCTGCACCCCCCGAACCTGCCCCCGGAGCCCGGCTGCCGTGGTCGCTGTCGGTGTGACCGTGACCGTTGTCGACGTGCGAAGAACGCCCACCCCCGGACTCCCCGAGGGAGTTTCGCCACCGGATTCGCTCAAGGGCCTCTGCCGGTGAGTAGCTCCGTGCGAGGACTCGACCTACCCGAGGTCGGTTCTGAGCCAAAGGGGCGCGTCGAGTTCTCAGGTGAGTCGCGCGGAAGCCGCGAGGAACGAGCGGCTGAGCACGTCGAGCCTGAGAATCTCGACTAAAGCACCCCGGAGGCGAAGAACCGCAAAAAAGACAGCAACCGCAAAAAGATAGTCTGTGTGGCGTCGTATGTTTCGCGGCCGGAGGCTCCTTTGATGGCACCCCGGCCGTCCCGCACTGTCCGAGGAGTCAACTGCCGTGCCGGACCCGTCCCCCCGTTCCCCTCGCGGGGAGACCTCGCCGCGCCCGCCCCGCGCCTCCCTTCGTACGTCTGTGGTGTGGGAGGTCCTCCAGAAGGCCCTCGATCGCACGGTCACCGCGGCCGGCAGGGACTGCCTGGACGTCCTTGACACCGGTGGCGGCAGTGGCTCCTTCGCGGTGCCCTTGGCCCAGCTCGGCCATCGGGTGACGGTGGTCGACCCCAGCCCCAACGCCTTGTTCGCGCTGGAGCGCCGGGCCGCCGAGGCCGGGGTGGCCGACCGTGTCCGTGGTGTGCAGGGCGATGTCCATGGGCTTTTCGATGTCGTCGGCCGCGGCGACCATGATGTGGTGCTCTGCCATGGCGTCCTGGAGTATGTGGATGATCCGGCTGAGGGTGTGGGGAACGCCGTGGCGGCGCTGCGGCCCTCGGGCGTGCTCAGTCTGCTCGCGGCGGGGCTCGGTGGCGCGGTGCTGGCCCGTGCGCTCGCGGGGCACTTCACCGAGGCCCGGCAGGCGCTGACCGACCCGGTGGGCCGCTGGGGCGAGGGTGACCCGGTGCCCCGGCGTTTCACCGCTGATCAGCTCGCCGAGCTGGCCGGTGCCGCGGGGGTGGAGGTGGATGGTGTCCACGGGGTGCGGATCTTCGCCGATCTGGTCCCCGGAGTCCTGGTGGACACCGAGCCGGGAGCCCTGGAGGCCCTGCTCGCGCTGGAGGCCGCCGCGGCCGAGCTGCCCGCCTTCCACTCCGTCGCCACGCAGCTCCACGTCCTGGGCCGGAAGCGCGGCTGATCAGCGGCTCAGCCGCAGATGGAGTACGCCACAGACCGCCCGATCGTGGCGCTTGCCCCGTATGATCGAGGGACACCATCCGGCATGACGGATCGGAGGTTGGGGAATCTACGCCTCAACAGCCAAGCCGCCGTGGCGGCCCAGCTGGCGATTTGGCGTAGAGGGCGGGTTTCACGGGGGCGATTCCCTGCCTATCCTGAAAGGGCCGCATACGGTCGCCCCCGCGGCCGACGACTAGGAGGACTCCGTGCCGCTCTCGGAGCACGAGCAGCGAATGCTCGAGCAGATGGAGCGAGCGCTGTACGCCGAAGATCCCAAGTTCGCTACAGCGCTTGAGGGAAGCGGGCTGCGCACGTACACCCGGCGACGGGTCTACCAGGCGGTCTTCGGCTTCCTGGTGGGTATCGCGCTTCTTATGGCCGGAATGGTCATGCAGCAGATCTGGATCAGCGTGGTGGGGTTCCTCGTCATGCTGGGATGTGCGGTCCTCGCGGTCACCGGATGGCGTAAGGCGCCCAAGCCAGGTGAGCAGCGGGCGCTGGGTGACGCCCCGGGCGGGCGTGGCCAGGCGCGTTCCACACGACAGCGCCGGTCGATGATGGACCGGATCGAGCAGCGATGGCAGCGCCGCCGCGATGAGCAGGGGCACTGACCTCACTGATCCAGGCGAACCTCGTTGACCTGGGATGACCAGGTCGGCCGAGGGCCCGGATCACCTTCATTCTTGTGATCGGAAGCCTCCCTGGCCCCTTCTTCGGGACTGGCCGGGGAGGCTTTCGTGTGCCTGGCCCGTGGGGGCGTCCTTCGCGGGGGTTGTCGCGAGGCGCCGCCCTCGCCTGTTTCGGCGGCTCGGGCTCGCGGCGGCAGGCCCATGGCAGTCCATGATCCGTCCCGACCTGGCGAAGTCGTCTTTTTCCCGGGGACCTGCGGGGCGTATCCGGAAGCTGTGGGTCCCTGTCTGTTCACGATCGGCGAGCCTCGCTCCCAGGGGGCTGGGAATCCGCCGCTGAGCCGCGCCCTCGCCGAC
>NZ_JBHVHF010000368.1:0-6660 GCF_042800315.1 Streptomyces sp. NPDC057638 | reverse complement strand
CCCCCACCGGGAGCGGGCCCGCCGCCGTCCCCGGCGGCCCGCCGCCCGCTGGCTGCCCTGGCTGTCCTGGCTGTCCTGGCTGGCTGTCATGGCTGGCTGTCATGTTCTGAGTCACTCATCGGGAAACATGCCTTCCGCCCCCCAGGAGTGAATGGCCCGCTGGCCTCGCCCCCCGCGCTCCCGGTCCGGGGTCAGACTTCAGCGACCCGACCGGTGACCGGCGAGCGAAGAGGGTGGCATGGGCTGGATCTGTCCCCGCTGTAAGCGGCCCGAGGCCGTCTCCCATGTCGAGAACGGCGATGGGCTGCACACCTTTCCCTGTCTGTACTGCGACTTCTCGACGCTGACCGGACCGCCGCTGTCCGCGATGTACGGGAGTGCCGCGTGCGCCGTGCCGCGGTGCCAGGGCCAGGTGACGGACGCGTTCCAGTACGACGGCGGGATGCGGCTGGTGGAGGTGCGGCGGCAGCTCTGCCCGGCGTGCGGGACGCGTGAGGCGGCGGAGGTCAGCAACGCGCCCCACCGCTCCGCGCACCACTAGAGGCACACGCGAGGCCGCGAGGGGCCACGCGAGGCCGAGCGGAGTCGACCCCGGGGCCCGGACCCACCGCCACCCGCTGACGACCGCCGCCCAGCGCACCCACTGACGACCGCCGCCCAGCGCACCCGTGACGCCTCCGCCGTCCGTGCGTGACCCACCCGGAGAACCGGCCCGCGGGAAGCCCCGGAAAAGATCGATGTGACCGTTCCGGTCATCGCGTGTCACCCACGATCCCTGAATACCGGCACCCGTGGAATCCCGCGTGCGCGACCCGGAGCGGCACCGCGCGGCCGATAATGTCGGTTCCTTTCCGCGCTCGACGGATAACGGGGAGTCAGGGTCATGGGGGTTGTCTTCGCGCACACCGATCTGCTTTTCGATCTTCTGGGGAGATGCGTACGCCGCCCCCGGCGGGGCGAGTTACCCAGCGAAGTGGAGAAACGGGACGGGATTCCCGTGCTCGACCTGATCGGCGCTGACCAGGACGCTGTGGTCGAGCAGCTGGTGCGGGCGCTGAACACCGCCGAACCACGGCGCGTCCCGCACGAGTGCATCGCCCTGGACGAGATGGCGGGCCTCGTCCGCACCGAGCGCCAGGACCTGGACGCGGACTGGCAGCGGGCCGAGCTGTGCCGACGTGTGCTCGTGGCCCTGGCGAAGGAGTTCTCCTCCGCCAGTTACGGGCGCGACCAGCGGGTGCGCTTCCGGCGCTTCGGGCTGGTCAACTGGCTGCTGGAGATGCGGGACACCGCCGACGAGCCGGACTCCCAGCACGCCCGGCGGATGCTGCGGCGGCTGCGGGAGCGCGAGTTCCAGCGCAGACCGCTGCTGGAGTTCCTGCGCGGCCCGGGCACCGAGGTCACCCTCCAGGGCGGCACGGTGCCCTGGTGGGCCGTGCTGTCCGCGTTCTATGTGATGCCGCTGATGTGGTTCCGCGCCTGGCGGGTCCTCGGCAGCGAGTACCGGTGGCTGCTGCGCCAGCCGTATATGGCGCCCGCCGACCCGGGCACCTTCGACGGCTTCGCCCTCCGGCTCACCCAGTCGCGCTGGGGGCGCGAGGACCCGTCGCAGGTGAGCAAGCTGATGGTCAACGCCTTCCTCGAAGACCTGCGGGTGGCCTATCGCCGCCGTCCCTGGCGGCGCCGCGCCCACCGGCGCACGGCCTACTGCGTGGCGTTCCTGAAGGGGGTGAGCGCGGCGAACGACGGGCGCGCGCTCGTGCGCCTCTTCGCCGATGTGCGCGACGAGACCGGGGCCTTCGATCCGCTGGCGCTGGTGACGACGGGCCAGGGGCTGTACCGGTACGACCGCGTACGGCTGCTGACCGAGCGGCTGGGGCCGTACGAGGCGTGGTGTGAGCGGTTGCGCAGGACGGGACGCGACCGCAAACCCGACTTCTGGTACCTGCCGGTGCGGATGCCCGCACCGATGCGGACCACGGACCCGGAACGCGAAGCGCAGGAGGAACGCAGTGCGGCGGCGGCCCGTCTCACCGTGGACCGCCCGCCCGCCTGGGCGGGCCGCCGCGCCACCACGGGCGCCCTCGCCCTGGTGCTCGTCCTGGGCCTGTCCGGCGCGGGCTCCCTGTACACGAACGCCCAGGACTCCGCGCGGGCCTGGAAGGCGCGGCACTGCGGACTCGACCGGTCCCATCCCGACGCCCCGACGCTCCAGCGGCAGCCGACCGGGGAGTGCGTCGGCGTCGCCCCGCACGGGTACGCCTTCGGCTCCAAGGACCAGCGGGTCCGGCGGACCCTTGAGGTCATCGCCCGCCAGAACGCCGAGGCCGAACGGATCCACCGGTCCGCGCCGGGACGGCGCGTGGTCACCCTCGTCCATCTGTCGGCGCTGCTCAGCGTGCCGTCGGGGGCCGCGTCCAGCACGCTGGCGTACGCGCGGGAGCAGCTCCAGGGCGCGGCCAGCGCCCAGCGGCGGCAGCTCGACCGGCGCGGGGAGAAGGACCCGGTGCTGCGGATCTTCCCGGCCAGCGCCGGTTCCGGGATGCGGTTCGGGCACAAGACCGCCCGGGTGATCGAGGACATGAGACGCACCGACCCGACGATCGTCGGCGTCACCAGCCTCGACCAGAGCCGCAAGGCCACCATCACCACGATCAACGAGCTGACCCGGGTCGGGCTGCCGATGGTGGCCACGAGCCTGTCCGCCGACACACTGGACGACCACTCGCCGCTGTACTACCAGGTCTCCCCGCAGAACCGGCGCGAAGCCGCGGTCGCCGCCGCCTACGCCACCAGCCTCGCCGACCGGGGTGTGCTGCGGCAGCGGCACGCCCGGATCGTGTACTCCGCCGATCCCACGGACGAGTACAGCATGAACCTCCGGGACGACGCCTTCCGGTCCTTTGTGGCGGCGGGCTTCACGGTGGACCGGCAGGGGTACAAGCCGTCCCCCGCACCGCCCGGGATATCGGGGCACCCCGGCGCGCGGACGATCGGGGAACGCGGCTGCGGCTACCAGGGGCTGATCTTCTTCGCCGGCCGCCCCGAGGACTTCGAGGCGGTCCTGAGCGGCACCAACGACGCCTGTGGGTCCCGTCCGCCCGCCTTCCTCGGCGGCGATGACATAGCCCGCCTCGGCGCCGACGCGGCCCGGCGGGGTGCCTATCCCCGGATTCCGTACGAGTTTCTCGACTTCACCCTCGGATCGGCCTCCTGTGACGGCCCCAGCGATCTCTACAGCACCATGAAGAAAATATTCCCCGAGGAATGCGACCAGGTCGAGAACACCTCACTCGACGGGCACGCGGCCCTCGCCTTCGACGCGGTGAATCTGTATCTCAAGGCGGTGGGCGGGCTCCAGGACAGCGCACCGCAATTGCCGCTCACGGCGACCGCCGTATGGCAGGCGCTCAGCCGCATTCACGGCCCGGCGGCACTCGACGGGGAGAGTGGGCGGATCGATTTCGGCGGGCTCGTGGACCAGCAGATCCCCCTGGACAAACTGATCTCCATCCAGCGTGTCCACGGGCCCGGCCAGCCCCGGCAGGTCGGATTCTGCGGCCGTCACGGCAGTCTCACCCAGAGCTCCTGGTGCCCGCCGCCGGAGACCCGTCAGCCCGCGGCGGGCTCCTGACCCCGGGGGCACCGGGGGGCGGTCGGCCCTGGCCCCGGAGCACCGCCACGGCCACCCGCGCGGTCACCGGCCGGGGCGGACGGGTGAACAGGGCGGGCCCACGGGAAGCCGGGGTGGCCACGGCGGCCGGGGTGGCCGGGGCCGTGGAGCCGAGAGGAGCACAGAAGCGGCACAGAAGCGGCAGGGAACGGCACACGAGGGGCACCGGAGGGGCACCGGAGGGGCACCGGAGGGGCACCGGAGGGGCACCGGACCACGAGGGACAGAGGGGCGGCTCATCTCCTCCCCCTCCCGCCCCACCGATACCCCGACGCACCGGCGTCACCCCCGTGGAAAGATGACGCCCAACGGAACAGCAAACGTCACATAACAGGAGATGAACGCGTGCCTGGCACCAATCTGACCCGCGAAGAGGCGCAGCAGCGGGCGCGCCTGCTCACCATCCACTCCTACGAGATCGAGCTGGACCTCCGTGGCGCCCAGGAGGGAGGCACCTACCGGTCGGTCACGACCGTGCGCTTCGACGCGGCCGAGGCGAACGTGCCGACCTTCATCGACCTGGTCGCCCCCGCCGTCCACGAGATCGACATCAACGGCAGGTCGCTGGATCCCGCCGCCGTCTTCCGTGACTCCCGGATCGCGCTGAACCACCTCCACCAGGGGCCGAACGAGCTGCGTGTGGTCGCGGACTGCTCGTACACCAACACCGGCGAGGGGCTGCACCGCTTCGTCGACCCGGTCGAC
Organism: Streptomyces sp. NPDC057638; assembly: GCF_042800315.1. Classification (NCBI taxonomy): domain Bacteria; kingdom Bacillati; phylum Actinomycetota; class Actinomycetes; order Kitasatosporales; family Streptomycetaceae; genus Streptomyces; species Streptomyces sp. NPDC057638. The sequence goes on along the minus strand of NZ_JBHVHF010000368.1, from coordinate 2,282 downwards.
GAGCAGGCGTACCTCTATACCCAGTTCGAGGTGCCGGACGCCCGCCGGGTCTTCGCCAACTTCGAGCAGCCCGATCTGAAGGCGACGTTCCAGTTCACCGTGACGGCCCCGGAGGGCTGGAAGGTGATCTCCAACTCCCCGACGCCCGAGCCCGCGGGTCCGGAGAAGAACGTCTGGCGGTTCGAGCCGACGCCGAGGATCTCGACGTACATCACCGCGCTGATCGTCGGCCCGTACCACGCGGTCCACAGCTCCTACGAGCGTGACGGCCAGTCCGTGCCGCTGGGCGTCTACTGCCGCCCCTCGCTCGCCGAGTACCTGGACGCCGAGGCGATCTTCGAGGTCACCCGGCAGGGCTTCGACTGGTTCCAGGAGAAGTTCGACTACGACTACCCGTTCGCCAAGTACGACCAGCTCTTCGTGCCGGAGTTCAACGCGGGCGCGATGGAGAACGCGGGCGCGGTCACCTTCCGGGACCAGTACGTCTTCCGCTCGAAGGTGACGGACGCGGCGTACGAGGCACGTGCCGAGACGATCCTGCACGAGCTGGCCCACATGTGGTTCGGCGACCTGGTCACCATGGAGTGGTGGAACGACCTGTGGCTGAACGAGTCGTTCGCCACCTACACCTCCATCGCCTGCCAGGCGTCGGCACCCGGTACGCGCTGGCCGCACGCCTGGACCACCTTCGCCAACTCGATGAAGACCTGGGCCTACCGCCAGGACCAGCTGCCGTCGACGCACCCGATCATGGCCGAGATCCGGGACATCGAGGACGTCCTGGTGAACTTCGACGGCATCACCTACGCCAAGGGCGCCTCCGTGCTCAAGCAGCTGGTGGCCTATGTCGGTGAGGACGAGTTCTTCCGGGGCGTCCAGGCGTACTTCAAGGCGCACGCCTTCGGCAACACCCGGCTGACCGATCTGCTCTCCGCGCTGGAGGAGACCTCCGGGCGCGATCTGTCCGCCTGGTCCAGCGCCTGGCTGCAGACGGCGGGCATCAACGTGCTGCGGCCGGAGGTGGAGGTGGACGAGCGCGGCTTCGTCACCTCGCTGGCCGTCCGCCAGGAGGCGCCCGCGCTGCCCGAGGGCGCCACGGGCGAGCCGACGCTGCGCCCGCACCGGATCGCGATCGGCTGCTACGACCTGGACGAGAGCGGCAAGCTGGTGCGCACCCAGCGGATCGAGCTGGACGTGGACGGCGAGCTCACCCCCGTACCGTTCCCGGCGGACACCCGGCGTCCGGCCGTGATCCTCCTCAACGACGACGACCTGTCGTACGCGAAGGTCCGGCTGGACGAGGTCTCGCTGAAGACCGTCACCGAGCACCTCGGCGACTTCGCCGAGTCCCTGCCGCGCGCCCTGTGCTGGGCGTCGGCGTGGGACATGACCCGCGACGGCGAGCTGGCCGCCCGCGACTACCTGGCGCTGGTGCTCTCCGGCATCGGCAAGGAGTCCGACATCGGTGTGGTGCAGTCGCTGCACCGCCAGGTGAAGGCCGCGATCGACCTGTACGCGACGCCGGAGTGGCGCGAGGCCGGGCTCGCCCGGTGGACCGAGGCCACCCTCGCCCATCTGCGGAGCGCCGAGCCGGGCGGCGACCACCAGCTCGCCTGGGCGCGCGCCTTCGCCGCCACCGCCCGCACCCCGCAGCAGCTCGATCTGCTCCAGGCGCTGCTCGACGGCGCCGAGACCATCGAGGGCCTCGCCGTCGACACCGAGCTGCGGTGGGCGTTCGTGGAGCGGCTCGCCGCGACCGGCGTCCTGGACGAGGACGGCATCGCGGCCGAGTACGCGCGGGACCGTACGGCGGCGGGCGAGCGGCACGCCGACACCGCGCGGGCGGCCCGGCCGACCGAGGCCGCCAAGGCGGAGGCGTGGGCCGCCGTCGTGGAGAACGACGCGCTGCCCAACGCCCGGATGGAGGCCGTGATCGGCGGCTTCGTCCAGACCGACCAGCGGGAGCTGCTGGCGCCCTACACGGAGGCGTACTTCGCCGCCGTGAAGAAGGCGTGGGAGACCCGGAGCCCGGAGATCGCCCAGCAGATCGCGGTGGGCCTCTACCCGACGCTCCAGGTCTCGCGGGAGACGCTGGAGCGGACGGACGCCTGGCTGGCCTCGGCGGAGCCGGTGCCCGCGCTGCGGCGGCTGGTCCTCGAATCGCGTTCGGGTGTCTCCCGGGCGCTGCGGGCCCAGTCCGCAGACGCGGCGGCCGCGACGGCCTGACCGCCGTCCGCCTCACGCCCACACACGCCGGGGCGCGTACGGGATCTCCCGTACGC
>NZ_JBHVHF010000367.1:0-6712 GCF_042800315.1 Streptomyces sp. NPDC057638 | reverse complement strand
GCGTCGGTTTCTCCCTCGCCGAGGCCGCCGCCTCCCCCCACTGGTCCCGTGTCACGGTCGTGGAGCGGGAGCGGGCCGTCATCGACTGGCATCGCACCGGCCCGCTGGGCGCCCTCACCGCCGACGCGTTCGCGGACCCCCGGACCGAGGTGGTCGCCGCCGACCTCCTGGATCACCTCCGCACCACCGATCGGCGCTATGACGCGCTCTGTCTGGATATCGACAACGGACCGGACTGGACGGTCACCGAGGACAACGAGGGGCTGTACACCCCGGCCGGGCTGACGCTCTGTCATCGGCGGTTGACACCGGGAGGCGTTCTGGCAATCTGGTCGGCCCGCCCGTCAGGGGATTTTGAACACACCTTGCGGAATGCGGGGTTCTGCAAGGTAAGAACCGAAGAGATCCGGGTTGCCCGGGGCGTACCGGACGTCGTCCACCTCGCTGTTCGCCCTGCGTAGCCGCGATGGCGCAACTCCCCTTACGCTGCTGGCTACACACCGGATCTACAACGAGCGAACACGTGCGAGAGCGCTTACAGGGGCGGGCGATGGAACAGACACACACCACCCACAACGGGGTCGCGGCCACCCCCGGCGCCCAGCGCAGGGTGCTGGTGGTGGAGGACGACTCGACCATCGTCGACGCCATCGCCGCCCGGCTGCGGGCCGAGGGCTTCCTGGTCCAGACGGCGGCCGACGGGCCCGCCGCCGTCGACGCGGCGGAGGCATGGCAGCCCGATCTGATGGTCCTCGATGTGATGCTGCCCGGCTTCGACGGGCTTGAGGTCTGCCGCCGGGTCCAGGCACAGCGCCCGGTCCCGGTGCTGATGCTCACGGCGCGCGACGACGAGACCGACATGCTGGTGGGGCTCGGCGTCGGCGCCGACGACTACATGACGAAGCCGTTCTCCATGCGGGAGCTGGCGGCCCGGGTCCATGTCCTGCTGCGGCGGGTCGAGCGGGCCGCGCTGGCCGCCGTCACCCCCCGCAGCGGGATCCTGCGGCTGGGGGAGCTGGAGATCGACCACGCCCAGCGCCGGGTCCGGGTCCGGGGGGATGACGTGCATCTCACCCCGACCGAGTTCGACCTGCTGGTCTGTCTGGCGAACACGCCCCGCGCGGTCCTCTCCCGGGAGCAGCTGCTCGCCGAGGTGTGGGACTGGGCGGACGCCTCCGGCACCCGTACGGTCGACAGCCACATCAAGGCGCTGCGCCGCAAGATCGGCGCGGAACGCATCCGTACGGTCCATGGCGTCGGGTACGCGCTGGAGACACCGGCACCATGAGGGCGCCGACGGGGCAGCGGGCGCAGCAGGCACCGAGAGCGCAACGGTCACCGAAGACCCAGCGGACACAGCGGGCGCCCCGGCCCCGGGGCGCCCGTCCCAGCGGACGGCGCCGGGGCGTGTCGATCTCCATCAAGACCAAGCTGGGCACGCTCGTCGTCGTCTCGGTCTTCATCACCACCGGACTGCTGCTGGTGGCCCTGCGCACCTCCACCGAGCTGCGGTTCATCACGGTCTTCACGGTGATCGCGACCCTGCTGATCACCCAGTTCGTGGCGCACGGCCTCACCGCCCCGCTGGACGAGATGAACACGGTCGCCAAGGGGATATCGCACGGTGACTACACCCGCCGGGTGCGCGGCGCCGACCGCCGGGACGAACTGGGCGACCTCGCCTCCACCATCAACCGCATGGCGGACGACCTGGAGGCGGTCGACCGGCACCGCAAGGAGCTGGTCGCCAATGTCTCCCACGAGCTGCGCACCCCGATCGCCGCGCTGCGGGCGGTCCTGGAGAACGTGGTGGACGGGGTCTCGGCCGCCGACCCGGAGACCATGCGCACCGCCCTGAAGCAGACCGAGCGGCTGGGGCGGCTGGTGGAGACCCTGCTGGACCTGTCCCGGCTCGACAACGGTGTCGTCCCGCTGCGGGCCTCCCGGTTCGAGGTCTGGCCCTATCTCTCCGGGGTGCTGAAGGAGGCGAACCTGGCCGCGGCCCAGCGGGGGCTCGCCTCCGGTTCGGGGCACCACACCCGTACGGACGTCCATCTGCACCTCGATGTCGCCCCGCCCGAGCTGACCGCCCACGCGGACGCCGAGCGGCTCCACCAGGTCGTCGCCAACCTCATCGACAACGCGGTGAAGCACTCGCCGCCGCACGGCCGGGTGACGGTACGGGCACGGCGCGGCCCGCATCCGGAGTCACTGGACCTGGAGGTGGTGGACGAGGGCCCCGGCATCCCGGAGCAGGAGCGCCACCAGGTCTTCGAGCGGTTCAACCGGGGCCGCGCGGGCGCGGGCGGCGCCAAGGGCGGCGACGGCGGCACGGGGCTCGGCCTCGCCATCGCCCGCTGGGCGGTCGATCTCCACGGCGGGCGGATCGGGGTGGCCGAATCGGCTCGGGGCTGCCGGATCCTGGTCACCCTGCCGGGGATCCCCCCGCCGCGCTGTTGACGTAAAGTTCGATACGGAGTCGGGGCGCTGCCCCCGCCTACGGTCCGCCGCGGCGCGCTCGCACGGACCGGCCGCCACGGCGGCGGCCAGGGACGGACCACCGGTGCCGCCCTGGTGAGCGCGGCACGACGCGCCGAGGGGGCGCCCTCCCCGGCGCGGTCATGGGCCGGTGTCGGCCGTTCAGGGCCCTGGCCAGGCGAACCGTGCTTGTTTCCCGCCATTTAGGACGCCGAAACCCGGCTTTCGGTGTGATGTGCGCGACTGTGGCCCGTCTGGCCTGCACCTCCCGGCCATGGGGGCGTAGCCTTGATTCCCGCTGTCCATCACCTTGTGAAGCGGAAGAGGGCGGTTGCCGCCGTGTCGTCTCAGTCCCCCAGTAACTCCACTACTCCGACCGACCAAGGCGCGCAGGGCGTGAGTCCTGCCGCCGCCTTCGGCGCCAATGAGTGGCTCGTCGACGAGATCTACCAGCAGTACCTCCAGGATCCCAATTCGGTCGACCGAGCCTGGTGGGACTTCTTCGCCGACTACAAGCCCGGTGCCAAGAACGCGGCCGCCACCGGCACGGAGACGGGCCCCACCCCCTCCGCCACGGCGTCCGCCAACGGCTCGGTACCCGCGCCCCAGGCCGCCGCCCCGGCGCCGCCGCAGGCCCCGGTCCAGCCGACGGCTCCCGCCCCGGCGCAGACCCCGCCGCAGCCCGCCGCCCCGGCGCAGGCCGCGCCCGCGGCTCCGGCGCAGCCCGCTCCGGCTCCGGCTCCGGCGAAGGCCGCCCCGGCGCCCGCGAAGGCCGCGCCCGCGAAGGCCCCGGCACCCAAGGCGGCGCCCGCCGCCGCGACCGACGGCCCCGAGCTGGTCACCCTCCGTGGCCCCGCCGCCGCCGTCGCGAAGAACATGAACGCCTCGCTGGAGATGCCCACGGCCACGTCCGTGCGCGCCGTCCCGGTGAAGCTGCTCTTCGACAACCGCATCGTCATCAACAACCACCTCAAGCGCGCCCGGGGCGGGAAGGTCTCCTTCACCCACCTCATCGGCTACGCGATGGTGCGGGCCCTCAAGGCCATGCCGCAGATGAACTACTCCTTCGCGGAGAAGGACGGCAAGCCGACCCTGGTCAAGCCGGAGCACGTCAACTTCGGCCTCGCCATCGACCTGGTCAAGCCCAACGGCGACCGCCAGCTCGTCGTCGCGGCCATCAAGAAGGCCGAGACCCTCAACTTCTTCGAGTTCTGGCAGGCGTACGAGGACATCGTCCGCCGCGCCCGGGGCAACAAGCTGACGATGGACGACTTCACCGGGGTCACGGTCTCCCTGACCAACCCCGGCGGCCTCGGTACCGTGCACTCCGTGCCCCGGCTGATGCCCGGCCAGTCCGTGATCATGGGCGTGGGCTCCATGGACTACCCGGCCGAGTTCCAGGGCACCTCCCAGGACACCCTGAACAAGCTGGGCATCGCCAAGGTCATGACCCTGACCTCGACCTATGACCACCGGGTCATCCAGGGCGCGGCGTCCGGCGAGTTCCTGCGGGTCGTGGCGAACTTCCTCCTCGGCGAGGACGGCTTCTACGACGACATCTTCGAGGCGCTGCGCATCCCCTACGAGCCGGTCCGCTGGCTCAAGGACATCGACGCCTCCCACGACGACGACGTCACCAAGGCCGCCCGGGTCTTCGAGCTGATCCACTCCTACCGGGTCCGCGGCCATGTCATGGCCGACACCGACCCGCTGGAGTACCGCCAGCGCAAGCACCCCGACCTCGACATCACCGAGCACGGGCTGACCCTGTGGGACCTGGAGCGCGAGTTCGCCGTCGGCGGCTTCGCGGGCAAGTCCCTGATGAAGCTGCGGGACGTCCTCGGCGTGCTGCGCGACTCGTACTGCCGCACCACCGGCATCGAGTTCATGCACATCCAGGACCCCAAGCAGCGCAAGTGGATCCAGGACCGCGTGGAGCGCCCGCACTCCAAGCCGGAGCGCGAGGAGCAGCTGCGGATCCTGCGCCGCCTCAACGCGGCGGAGGCGTTCGAGACCTTCCTCCAGACCAAGTACGTCGGGCAGAAGCGCTTCTCGCTGGAGGGCGGCGAGTCCGTCATCCCGCTGCTCGACGCGGTGATCGACTCGGCCGCCGAGTCCCGCCTGGACGAGGTCGTCATCGGCATGGCCCACCGCGGTCGGCTCAACGTCCTCGCCAACATCGTCGGCAAATCCTACGCGCAGATCTTCCGCGAGTTCGAGGGCAACCTCGACCCGAAGTCGATGCACGGCTCCGGCGACGTCAAGTACCACCTGGGCGCCGAGGGCACCTTCACCGGCCTCGACGGCGAGCAGATCAAGGTCTCCCTGGTCGCCAACCCCTCCCACCTGGAGGCCGTCGACCCGGTCCTGGAGGGTGTCGCCCGCGCCAAGCAGGACGTCATCAACAAGGGCGGCACGGACTTCACCGTCCTGCCGGTCGCCCTCCACGGCGACGCCGCGTTCGCGGGCCAGGGCGTGGTCGCCGAGACGCTGAACATGTCCCAGCTGCGGGGCTACCGCACCGGCGGCACCGTCCACGTCGTCATCAACAACCAGGTCGGCTTCACCGCCGCCCCGGAGTCCTCCCGCTCCTCGATGTACGCCACCGACGTGGCCCGCATGATCGAGGCGCCGATCTTCCATGTGAACGGCGACGACCCGGAGGCGTGCGTCCGCGTGGCGCGGCTCGCCTTCGAGTTCCGCCAGACCTTCAACAAGGACGTGGTGATCGACCTCATCTGCTACCGCCGCCGCGGTCACAACGAGGGCGACAACCCGCAGTTCACCAACCCGCAGATGGTCGCGCTGATCGACAAGAAGCGCTCGGTGCGCAAGCTGTACACCGAGTCGCTGATCGGCCGCGGCGACATCACCCTGGAAGAGGCCGAGCAGGCGCTCCAGGACTTCCAGGGCCAGCTGGAGAAGGTCTTCGCCGAGGTCCGCGAGGCCACCAGCCTCCCCGCCCCGGCGCACGTCCCGGACCCGCAGGCCGAGTTCCCGGTGGCGGTGACCACGGCGGTCTCCCAGGAGATCGTCAAGCGGATCGCCGAGTCCCAGGTGAACATCCCGGACCACATCACGGTCCACCCCCGGCTGCTGCCGCAGCTCCAGCGCCGTGCCGCGTCCGTCGAGGACGGCACCATCGACTGGGGCATGGGCGAGACCCTCGCCATCGGCTCCCTGCTGATGGAGGGCACCCCGGTCCGCCTCTCCGGCCAGGACACCCGCCGTGGCACGTTCGGCCAGCGCCACGCCGTCCTGGTCGACCAGGAGACCAACGAGGACTACACCCCGCTGCTCTACCTCACCGAGGAGCAGGCCCGCTACAACGTCTACGACTCGCTGCTGAGCGAGTACGCGGCGATGGGCTTCGAGTACGGCTACTCCCTGGCCCGCCCCGACGCCCTCGTGATGTGGGAGGCGCAGTTCGGTGACTTCGTCAACGGCGCCCAGACCGTCGTGGACGAGTTCATCTCCTCCGCCGAGCAGAAGTGGGGCCAGACCTCCGGCGTCGTCCTGCTGCTCCCGCACGGGTACGAGGGACAGGGCCCCGACCACTCGTCGGCCCGCCCGGAGCGCTTCCTCCAGCTCTGCGCGCAGAACAACATGACGGTCGCCATGCCGACGCTGCCGTCGAACTACTTCCACCTGCTGCGCTGGCAGGTCCACAACCCGCACCACAAGCCGCTGATCGTCTTCACCCCGAAGTCGATGCTCCGGCTCAAGGCCGCGGCGTCCACCGCGGACGAGTTCCTCACCGGCGGCTTCCGCCCGGTGATCGGCGACGAGTCCGTCGACCCGAACGCCGTGCGCAAGGTCGTCTTCACCTCCGGCAAGGTCTACTACGACCTCGACGCGGAGCGGAAGAAGCGCGGCGTGACGGACACGGCGATTATCCGCCTTGAGCGCCTGTACCCGCTGCCGGGTGCCGAGCTCCAGGCCGAGATCGCCAAGTTCCCGAACGCCGAGAAGTACCTGTGGGCGCAGGAGGAGCCGGCGAACCAGGGGGCGTGGCCCTTCATCGCGCTCAACCTGATCGACCACCTCGACCTGGCGGTCGGCGCGGACGTGCCGCACGGGGAGCGGCTGCGGCGGATCTCGCGGCCGCACGGCTCGTCCCCGGCGGTGGGGTCCGCCAAGCGCCACCAGGCCGAGCAGGCCCAGCTGGTCGCCGACGTCTTCGACGCCTGACCCGTCTCACCCCGAGGGCCCGGCGCCCCTCCCCACCAGGAGG
>NZ_JBHVHF010000366.1:0-6751 GCF_042800315.1 Streptomyces sp. NPDC057638 | reverse complement strand
GGTCCGTGTGTGACACACGGACCGGGCCCCCGGGCGTTCTCCTGGTCTCAAACCACCCGGCCTCGGGCCTCCCGGGCTCGGGCCTCCCGGCCTCAAACCACCCGGGCTCGGGCCTCCCGGGCTCGGGCCGCCTGTTCCTCAGACCCGTTGTTGCCTGCCCTTCATCGCGATCCACGCCCGGTCGCCGAGGAAGACCAGGATGATCGCGGCGACCAACTGGAAGGCGTGCCGGCTCCAGTCGATGCCACTGGTCTCGGCGACGCCGAGGCCCGCCGCGATCCAGTTGCCGATCACCGCCCCGCCGATACCGCAGATGGTGGCGAGCCAGAGTGGCAGGTGCTGCTTGCCCGGCAGGATCGCCTTGGCGAGCAGGCCCAGCACAAACCCCACGATAATCGCCCACAACCAGCCCATGGCCGCCTCCTCGTACCTCCCCGGTGAGCAGTTACGCCGCCAGTGTCAGCCCATCCGGGGTACCGCGCATGTCGGCACCGGGCTACGCGCTCCGGCGCAGCCGTTCCCCGTACCGCCGCCGCGCCCCCGCTCTCGTAGGCGTCGCAGGGGCGGCGTACGGTGGGAGAGGTCCGGACCCGAGCGCGTCCGGTGGACAACAGGTGGTGGAACGTGACGCGGAACCAGCCGCATGCCCCGGTCTTCCGGATCACCGGCGCCCGGCAGGGCCTCTCCGACGACGTCCGGGGACGACAGCGGCGCTATGTGATCTCGATGACGGTACGGACCGTGTCGGTCATCCTCGCGGGCGTGCTCTGGAACGTCGAACGGCATGTGGCGATCGTGGCGCTGGTCCTCGGTGTCGTCCTCCCCTATATCGCCGTCGTCATCGCCAACGCGGGCCGGGAGAACATCCCTTCGCTGCCGTCGACCTTCGTCACCAGCGCGGACCGGCCGATGATCACCCCCGGCGATGCCCCGCCGGAACCGGGAACCAGCGGCGCCGACGGTGCCGGCGACCGGCGTCAGGGCAGGCCCACGGCGGGCTGAACTCGGGACTCCGGCGAAGCTCAAGAAAAGCTCAGATCAATCATGAAGTTCCGGTGCACCGCACCCGGTTCCCCGTGACATACTGCCTACGCGCTCCGCATCCCCCGTCGGAGCGACAGACCGACGCCGGGCAGCTCCCCCCGTGGCTGCCCGGCGTCGCCATGTGTGGACAATGATCAGGTGAGCGACGAGTCCCCGATCTGTTCCGCCAAGGGCTGCCGTGTGGCAGCGGTGTGGGTCCTGGCCTGGAACAACCCCAAGCTGCATACGCCCGAACGCCGGAAGACCTGGCTGGCCTGCGACGAACACCGCGAGTCCCTCTCGCAGTTCCTCGCGGTACGGGGCTTCCTCAAGGACGTGGTTTCCCTCGACACCTGGCGGGCGGACCACCCCGCGCCCTGAGACCCCCCCCTGAGACCGCCCCAGGAGCCGCTTCCCGGGGACCGCCCCCGGGACCCGCTGCCCGGACTCCGCCGGGGACGGTTCGTCAGCCGCCGATGGAGGACATGGGGCGGGCGGGCTGCTGGAAGGAGTCCGGGGCGTCCAGGCCCGAGCCCGCCTTCTTGCCCCACATGGCGCGCCGCCATATCCCGGCTATCTCCTCATCCGAGGCGCCCGAGCGCAGCGCGCCCCGCAGATCCGTCTCCTCCCGCGCGAACAGACAGCTGCGCACCTGACCGTCGGCGGTGAGCCGGGTGCGGTCGCAGGCGGCGCAGAAGGGCCGGGTCACGGACGCGATCACCCCGACGCGGTGGGGCCCGCCGTCCACGGTCCAGCGCTCGGCGGGCGCGGAGCCGCGCCGCTCGTCCTCCTCGGCGGTCAAGGTGAAGCGGGTGGCCAGGGAGCGCAGGATGTCCTCGGCGGTGACCATGGACTCGCGCTTCCAGCCGTGCTGCGCGTCGAGCGGCATCTGTTCGATGAAGCGCAGCTCGTACCCCTCCGCGATGGCCCAGGCGAGGAGTTCCGGCGCCTCGTCGTCATTGACCCCCGGCATCAGGACCGTGTTCACCTTCACCGGGGTGAGTCCCGCGGCGCGGGCGGCGGCGAGCCCGTCGAGGACGTCCGCGTGCCGGTCGCGGCGGGTGAGGCGGTGGAAGACCTCGGGCCGCAGGGTGTCCAGCGAGACATTGACCCGGTCGAGACCGGCCGAGCCGAGCGCGGGGGCCAGCCGGGCCAGCCCGATGGCGTTGGTGGTCAGCGAGAGCCGGGGGCGGGGCTCCAGGGCGGCGCAGCGCTCCACGAGCCCGGTGAGCCCGGGCCGCAGCAGCGGCTCACCGCCGGTGAAGCGGACCTCGGTGACGCCGAGGCGGGTGACGGCCACGCCCACCAGGCGGACGATCTCGTCATCGGTGAGGAGAGTCGGCTTGGCGAGCCACTGGAGGCCCTCTTCAGGCATGCAGTAGACACAGCGGAGATTGCAGCGGTCGGTCAGGGAGACCCGCAGGTCGGTAGCGGTGCGGCCATAGGTGTCGAGCAGCATGCGGGGTCCCCTCCCCTCCGGAGATCTCTGTGTCGAGCCTACGTCAGGGCACTGACAGCGCGGCGACCCGTCCTCCGGCGACGGCCGGAGGACGGTCGTACGGCGGGAACCGGCGGCCCGCGTACGCCGTCGGCCCAGGGTTCCGGCGGACGGCGACGGCCCGCGGCCCCGGCGGACGGCGACGGCCCGGCTCTGCCGTTCCGCTGCCGGTGATCTTCCCGGTGGTGTTCCGGTGATTCTCCCGGTGGGCGGGGACGGGGCCGGGCCGGTGCGCGTGGTGAGCGACGCCCCGGGCCCGGGCGGAGTGATCGCGGGCCCGGGTGGGGCGCCTTTCGGGCCCGGGTGGGGTGATCGCGCCCTCAGGCCCGGGTGATCAGTGCGCTCGGGTGGTCAGTGCGCTCCGGTGGTCAGTGCGCTCCGGTTCCCGTGAGTGACTTCACCTCCAGCTCCGCGTACTTGCCCGCGTCGGGCTTCTCCTTGGAGAGCAGCGAGCCGAGCCAGCCCAGCAGGAAGCCCAGCGGGATGGAGACCAGTCCGGGGTTCTCCAGCGGGAACCAGTAGAAGTCCATGTCCTTGAACATCGACGTCGGCTTCCCCGACACCACCGGTGAGAAGAGCACCAGCACCACGGAGGCGGTCAGACCGCCGTAGATGGACCACAGGGCGCCCTGGGTGGTGAAGCGCTTCCAGAAGAGGCTGTAGAGGATCGTCGGCAGGTTGGCGGAGGCGGCGACCGCGAACGCGAGGGCGACGAGTCCGGCCACGTTGAGGTCGCGGGCCAGGGCGCCGAGCGCGATGGAGACGACCCCGATCGCGACCGTGGCCCAGCGGGCGGCGCGGACCTCCTCCTTCTCCGTGGCCTGTCCCCTGCGGATGACGTTGGCGTAGATGTCGTGGGCGAAGGACGAGGAGGAGGCGAGGGTGAGCCCGGCGACCACGGCGAGGATCGTGGCGAAGGCGACGGCCGAGATGACCGCGAGCAGGATGGCGCCGCCCGCCGAGTCGGTGCCTCCGATATGGAGGGCGAGCAGCGGTGCGGCGGTGTTGCCCGCCTTGTTGGACTCGGTGATCTCGGCTGATCCGACGATCGCGGCGGCGCCGAAGCCGAGGGCGATGGTCATCAGATAGAAGGCGCCGATGATGCCGATGGCCCAGTTGACGGACTTCCGCGCGGCCTTGGCGGTGGGCACGGTGTAGAAGCGGATGAGGATGTGTGGCAGTCCGGCGGTGCCGAGGACGAGCGCGATGCCCAGGGAGATGAAGTCCAGCTTGGAGGTGCCGGTGGCGCCGTACTTCAGACCCGGCTCCAGGAACGCGGCTCCCTGGCCGCTCTTCTCGGCGGCGGTGCCGAGGAGTTCGGAGATGTTGAAGTTGAACTTGAGCAGCACCAGGAAGGTGATCAGCAGCGTTCCCGCGATGAGGAGGACCGCCTTGACCATCTGCACCCAGGTGGTGCCCTTCATGCCACCAATGGTGACGTACAGGATCATCAGTATGCCGACGAGGGCGACGATGAGGACCTTGCCGCCGTCGTTGGTGATGCCGAGGAGGAGCGAGACCAGCACACCGGCGCCCGCCATCTGCGCCAGGAGGTAGAAGATGGAGACGACGATGGTGGAGGTCCCGGCGGCGGTACGGACCGGGCGCTGGCGCATCCGGTAGGCCAGGACGTCACCCATGGTGAAGCGGCCGGAGTTGCGCAGCGGTTCGGCGACCAGCAGCAGCGCGACCAGCCACGCGACCAGGAAGCCGATGGAGTAGAGGAAGCCGTCGTACCCGAAGAGGGCGATGGCTCCGGCGATCCCGAGGAACGAGGCGGCGGACATGTAGTCGCCCGAGATCGCGAGGCCGTTCTGGAAGCCGGTGAACTGGCGCCCGCCCGCGTAGAAGTCGGCGGCGCTCTTGGTCTGGCGGCCCGCCCACACGGTGATCGCCAGGGTCGCCACGACGAACAGGCCGAAGAGGGTGATGATCAGTGGCCGGTGTTCGGTGGTGGCGTTCTCGGCCGCGAGGCCGGTGAGGGTGGTGGTGTCGGTCATGCCCCGCCTTCCATACGGGCCTTGATGGCGTCGGCCCGGGGATCGAGCTTCGCGGCGGCGTGGCGCGAGTAGAGCCAGGCGATGAGGAAGGTGGTCAGGAACTGCGCGAGGCCGAGGACCAGGGCCACGTTGATGTTGCCGAAGAGCTGGGTCCCCATGAAGTCGCCCGCGTAGTTGGAGAGCAGGACGTAGAGCAGGTACCAGGCGATGAACGCGATGGTCAGGGGGAAGGCGAACGAGCGGTAGGTGTGGCGCAGTTCGCCGAACTCCGGGCTCCGCTGCATCGCGACGAAGTCCTCGGTCGTCGGCTGCGCGGTACGGGTGTGCGTCTCGCCCTGCGTCGGCGGTGGTGCGTCGGTGGCCACGGATTCTCCTCGTGACGGTGGAGCCATCTGGTGGGACAAGCGGGACCTTCGGTCAGGAGCGTTCTCGGGGTGTTCCGGGGGCTGTCTGATGGTGCTCCTCCTCCCGACAACGACACGGAGAGCACGCCGGGTCGGTTCAACTTCGGCCGTTTTTCTTGTCCGTCAGCGCTTTTTCCATCAGGTTTTACGCTCGTATGGATTGATGGTGATCAAGTTGGCGCGATAGTTTCCCTGGTCATGTACCCGTCCACGCTCAACCCGTGCGTGGACGGCTGTCACGGATGATGTGGAGAACCCATGGCTGATCTGGGATCCAGACGGCGCCGCGCTCTCGCGCTGCCCGTCGGCCTCGCGCTCACGGCTTCGCTCGGCTTCCTCCCCGCGGGTGCCGCCTCGGCCGCCCCCGCCGACGCCGCCCCCGCCGTGGCCACGGCCGACGGCCCGAAGCTGTCGTATGTCGTGAACGTCAAGAGCGGTGCCCAGACCGCCAAGGACGTCAAGAAGGCGATAGCCAGGGCCGGTGGCTCGATAGTGATCGCCTACGACCAGATAGGCGTCATCGTCGTCCACTCGCAGAACCCGGCCTTCGCCCAGACCATCCGCACGGTGCGCGGGGTCGAGTCGGCGGGCTCCACCCGTACCGCCCCGCTCTCCACCGCCTCCGACACCGCCGTCGGCTCCCCGACCCCGCTGGGCGCCGCCGAGGCGCGCAAGGCCGCGGCCGGGACGAAGGCGGGCGAGGACACCTACCAGGGCCTCCAGTGGAGCCTGCCCGCCATCAAGGCGGACCGGGCGCACGAGCGCACCCTGGGCAGCAAGAAGGTCACGGTCGCCGTCATCGACACGGGCGTCGACGACACCCACCCCGACCTCGCGCCCAACTTCGACGCGCGCGCCTCGGCCAACTGCGTCACCGGCAAGCCGGACAACTCCCCCGGCGCCTGGCGCCCCGGCCCGACCGAGAGCTCCCACGGCACCCATGTCGCGGGCACCATCGCGGCGGCCAAGAACGGCACCGGTGTGGTCGGTGTCGCCCCGGGCGTCAAGGTCTCCGGCATCAAGGTCTCGACCGAGGCGGGCTTCTTCTACACCGAGGCGGTCGTCTGCGGCTTCGTCTGGGCCGCCGAGAAGGGCGTCGAGATCACCAACAACAGCTACTACGTGGACCCGTGGCTGTTCGCCTGCAAGAACGACCCCGACCAGAAGGCTCTGGTCGAGGCCGTCGGCCGGGCCACCAAGTACGCCGAGCGCAAGGGCGCGGTGAACGTCGCCGCGGCCGGCAACGACCGTACGGACCTGGCCGCCGACAAGGTCACGGACACCTCCAGCCCCAACGACACCACCCCGGTGACGCGCGAGGTCAGCCCGAAGACCTGCCTGGACATCCCGACCCAGCTCCCGGGTGTCGTGACCACCTCGTCGCTGGGCGCGAAGACCCTGAAGTCGTCGTTCTCCAACTACGGCGACCGCGTGATCGACATCTCCGCGCCGGGCGGTGACTCGACGGCCTTCCAGAAGCCGGAGGGCCCGGCCGTGGACGGGCGGATCCTCTCCACCCTGCCGAACAACCGCTATGGCTACGCGGCCGGTACGTCGATGGCCTCCCCGCATGTCGCGGGTGTGGTGGCGCTGCTGAAGTCGAAGCACCCGTCCGCCTCCCCGGCCGCGCTGAAGGCGATGCTGTACGCGCAGGCCGATGACACGAGCTGCACCAACCCGTACGACATCAACGGGGACGGCGTCGTCGACGCGGTCTGCGAGGGTACGAAGGCGAAGAACGGCTTCTACGGCCACGGCATCGCCGACGCGCTCGACGCGGTCCGCCGCTGACGACCCCCGGGTGGGGCCGGGCGCGTGCCCGGCCC
>NZ_JBHVHF010000365.1:0-6788 GCF_042800315.1 Streptomyces sp. NPDC057638 | reverse complement strand
CCGTCGGACGCGCCCCCCGTACCACCCCACCGCCGTCAGCCGCCCGACACGGTGACCTTCTCGTCGTTGCGGATCTGCTGGACCAGCTGGGCGACCTTCTCCTTGTCCCAGACCAGGTTGCCGCCCCGGGAGCCGGAGATCGGCATGTTCATCGAGGTGCCGTCACCGCCCGTGACGCCCTTCATCGCGAAGAACATCTGGCTCAGGTCCCACAGCGACATCTCCGTGTCCACGATCAGCGTGTCCAGGCCCGCGCCCATCACCGGGTAGAGCCGGAACGGGTTGAGGACCGTGGTCGGGGTCGCCGCCTGGTTGGCGAGGGTGGCGAGGAACTTCTGCTGGTTCTTGGTACGGGCCAGATCGCCCTCGCCGAAGGCATAGCGGGTGCGGACGAAGGCGAGCGCCTGCTCGCCGTCCAGCTCCTGCTTGCCCGCCTGGAAGTCGGCGCCGGACTTCTTGTCCTTGAACGCCTTCGGGATGTCCATCTCGACCCCGCCGAGGGCGTCCACGATGTTGGCGAAGCCCGCGAAGCCGATCTCGGCGTAGTGGTCGATCCGCAGATGCATGTTGTGCTCGACGGTGCGCACCAGCAGCTCGGGACCGTCCTCCGCGTACGCGGCGTTCAGCTTCACCCGGCGCCCCTGGGCCGGGAAGAGCTTGCCGGAGTCCGAGCCCTTGTACGAGGGGATCTCCACGTCCGAGTCACGCGGCAGCGAGATCATCGTGGTCCCGCCGGAGCAGTCGGCGAGGACCATCATCGAGTCGGTGCGCTTGCCCTCGGCGGAGCCGGTGCGCAGCCGCTTCTTGTCGTCGGACGTCATGCCCTCGCGGCTGTCGGAGCCGACGATCAGATAGGTGGTGCAGTCGTCCTCGCCGGGGCGCTCGACGACCTTGGAGAGGTCGACCTCGCGGCGGACCTTGCCGTCGGCCCAGAAGTACGTTCCCACGCCGACCACCAGCAGGGTCGTGGCGAGGGCGATCGAACCTATCTTGATCCGGCGGCCCCAGTCGGGGGCCGGGCGCGGCGGGCCGGGCGGCGGGCCCGGCTGGCCGGGACCGCCGTAGTGGCCCGGCGGCGGGGTCGGTGGCCGGGTCGGGGGCGGCGGCTGGGCGCCCCGGGAGCGGGCGGGCGTGCCATAGACCTGGCCCGTGTTGTAGCCGCTGTCGTAGGGGGCGCCATAGGCGTCGTCCTGCCCCTGCGACTGCTGCTGCGGGACCGGTCGTCGCTGCACATGGCGCATTACGCGAGCGCCCTCGGGCTCGGGGCCCTGGCTGCCGCGTCCGTATCCATCGGGCCAATCGTTCATGCGGGTAAGTGTGCCGGGCCACACGGGGGCACCGACAGGCCGGGTGGGGAAATCGGACCGGGGCTGTTGCGAAGCTGTCGCATTGCCACCGGGGCGCGATCGGGTGGTGACGGGACCGGGCCGGGCGGGGTGGGGGCGCGCGGCCGGGGCCGCTCGGGCCGGGGTGGCGTCGGTGCGGTCGCGCGGTCTGCGTGCTCGGCGTGCTCGGCGCGGATCTCGCGGGGAGTCGCCCCGGCTCCCCGCCGGAGTCGCCGCGCCGGGGCCCGGGGACTCCGGCCGTACGCCGCGTCACGGCAGGTCACCGGCCGATCGGTGGCGCGGACGTCACACTCCGCGGGTCAGGACCCGCGCATAGGGTGGAGGGCATGACAGATCAGGCTCCGCACCCGGACCCGGAGCTCCCGGGCAAGCCCACCTCGGCCTCGCGTACCACCCTCAGCCACATCATGACCGGCAACGACACCAATCTCCTCGGTACGGTGCACGGCGGCGTGATCATGAAGCTGGTGGATGACGCGGCGGGCGCCGTCGCCGGGCGGCACTCCGGCGGGCCGGCCGTCACCGCCTCCATGGACGAGATGGTGTTCCTGGAGCCGGTGCGGGTAGGGGACCTCGTCCATGTGCGCGCGCAGTGCAACTGGACCGGGCGCAGCTCCATGGAGATCGGTGTCCGGGTCATGGCCGAGCGGTGGAACGAGTCGACCCCTGCCCAGCAGGTCGGCTCCGCCTATCTGGTCTTCGCCGCCGTCGACGGGGACGGCCGCCCCCGCGCCGTACCGCCGGTCATAGCGGAGAGCGAGCGCGACCGCCGCCGCTACCAGGAGGCCCAGATCCGCCGCACCCACCGTCTCGCCCGCCGCCGCGCGATCCGCGAGCTGCGCGAGCGCCGCGCCGCCGAGGGCATCGACGAGTGAGACAGCCCCGGTCGGCCGCGTGCCGACCGAGGTGGGAGTACGGGGTGGGGCGGGGCCTGGAAACCGCCCCGGCCCGCGCCGCTCAGGGGCAGGTCACCTCGTCTCCCGTCACCGCCCCGAACTCCCCCTGCCGGGTGTCCTGCGCCCGTACCCGCGTCACGCCGTCGTAGTCCATGCCCGCCGTCACCCGCAGGGTGCGGCCCTGGCCCGGGGCCGGACGCAGTTCCGCGCCGGGCAGGGCGGTCGCCAGGGACTGGGCCGAGCGGTCCCAGCGCGGGTCGTAGGAGATGACGGTGCGCCGGACCTCCGCGCCGTCGCCGTTCTTGGGGGCGCGGGTGGTGTCGAAGCCGGTCGCCCGCAGGGCCGCGTCCACGGTGCGCCCCAGGCCGTCGCGGCGGGTCCCGTTGTAGATCTGCACCCGGATGAGCTGGGGTGCGACCTCGACCAGGGCCGCCTTGGCCCGCTGGGGGCGGTGCGCCGCCAGCGGCCGGTCCTCCCGGATCGCGCGGAACAGTTTCTGCGCCTTCGCGGTGTCCCAGCGCAGCGCCGAGCCCACGCCCGGCAGGACGGTTCCCGCGCCGACCGGTACGGAGGTGAACTCCGACGAGGCGGCCGAGAAGCCCCGCATCGCCTTCGCCAGCGCCAGCATCTCGTTGGCCCCGAATCCCTCCGAGGCCCGCACCGAGCCGAGCATGGTCGAGGCCACCGACCGCAGCCGCATCGGGTTGAGCAGTATCCCGCTCTCGGTGGCCCGCTCGATCAGCGCGGCCACGAAACGCTGCTGCCGCTGCATCCGCCCGAGGTCGGAGGCGCTGTCGACATAGCGGGAGCGGACGTACTGGAGTGCCTGGCCGCCGTCCAGCCGATGGGTCCCGGCCGCCAGGTCGAGCCCGGTGTGGGAGTCCCTCATCGGCCGGGCCGTGCAGATCCGCACCCCGCCGAGCGCGTCCACCGTCTTCATGAAGCTGGTGAAGTCGACCTCCAGATAGTGGTCGATCTTCACCTTGGTCATGTGCTCGACGGTACGGACGGTCAGCGCGGGCCCGCCCTCGGCGTACGCGGCGTTCAGCTTCACCGGATGGGCCCGGTGCGGCTTCCCGGTGGTGCGGTCGGTGTGGGCGGGGGCCTCGGCGAAGCTGTCCCTCGGCAGGCTCACCACACTGGCCCGCTCCCGTTCGCGGGAGATATGGACCAGCATCACGGTGTCCGTGCAGTGACAGGGCGCGCCGCCGAGGCGGTAGCGCTCCTTCTCGTCCTGGGTGATCTTGTCCCGGCCGTCGGTGCCGACGAGCAGCAGGTTCATCCCATGGCCCCCTTCGGGCCGGTTCTTCATGTCACGGAAGGGGTCGACCCGGGCGATACCGGTGTCCAGGCTGGTCACCACCGCGTGTCCCAGCGCGCCCGCGCCCAGCACCAGCACCGAGAGGGTGGTGGCCAGCCGCAGTCCCCAGCGCGGTCTCGCGACCACGGGCCGTCTGGCCCGGGGCCCGGGGCGCGGCCGGGGACGGGGGGAGGGGGGCGGCACGGGCACGGTGGAGACCTCCGTGGCGATGGCGGTACGGGGGGCGGGGAACCCGGGCGCGACCTCCGGCGGCGGGTTCGGGGGAGTCGAGGGCGAACGAGGGTGAACGAGGGTGAACGAGAGCGATTGAGAGTGAACGAGGGTGAATGAGGCTGATCGAGGGTCAACGCGGTCAAGGGTGGACCGGGGGCGATCGGACGGCTGGGAGACGACGGGAAGACGGGTCGGGGACGGTGTGGTGACGGCCTGGAGACGGTCCCGCCCCGGCGCGGACACGGTGGTGGAGACGCCGGTGTGACGGGCGGCGGGCAGAGCGGGGAATCGGCGGCGGATACGGCTAGGAGGGCGAATCCAGCACACCGTAGGCCGATACGATCGGCGGCCGGTCACACCGACCCGGGCGCCGCGCCTCCGTGTCCCCCGTTCGCGGTAACGGGCCGACCGATCAGCGCCACGGCCGCTGTCTCTGTGATCAGGCCGGCCCGCACCGGCGAGCGGCGTCCGCGCGACGTGGCCCGTCACCTCCCTGAGCAGGAGTACGGCGGTGGGACGGACGTGGTGATCACGCCCGGCCCGGTCATGGACCGCACCGACGGGATCGCCGCCGCGCCGGTCCGTGAGGCCCCCGGCTCCCTGTGGACGCCACCCCGCCGGGCGTACGCCCGGCGTACTCGATGCCGCCGTCAGAGCCTCCCATCACCCGATCGTGGTACGGGTTGACGGCCACGGCACGCTGTCGGCGAACGCGAACGCGAAGGTCATGCGCCTGCTGGGGGAGGCCGACGCGCCGCCCGTCGGCCGGGCCCGCCACGGCACGCCGGAACTCCGCGCGCCCGCCCGATGCCCCTCAAGCGCCCGCCCGATGCCCCTCAAGCGCCCGCCCGACGACACCCCGCCCGCTCGCCGGGACTCCGCCGCGCCCGTCGGGAACTCCGCGCGCCCGCCCGGCGGCGGGGGCCTCCGAGCCCCTCAGACGGCGCCGACCGTGGTCCGTCCGGGCCGGTCGCCCGCCGCCCCCGGGAGGGGGGACGGGCCCGCGCCACCAGCTCCCGCTACTCGCTCCAGGTGAAGCCGGGCTGGACCCGCATACACCCCTTCGCCTCGCCGTTGAGGGGGTTCGCCGAGGTCGGGGCCTTGGTGGGGGCCGTCGTGGGCGCCGCCTTCGGATAGACCGCGCCCTCCCGCCAGTCCGCGCCGACGATCAGCGCGATGCCCGTGACGTCCGTCGACCGCTTCACGGCGGCGGGCGGCAGTCCCAGCGTCTTGGCGACGGCCTGCGCGTCCCCCTCCAGCTCCACATTGGAGTAGCGGACCACCGTGGCCGGTACCGGGGTCCGGGTGGCGTCCGCCATCGCCCGGGTGAAGCCCTTGGTGTGGAGCAGGGAGACGACCTCGCCCGCCCGGCCGCGCGCGGCGAGCTGCCCGTCGCCCCCCGTACCGTTGCGTACCATCACCGAGATCTCCGCCGCGGGGGCGGCGGGGTCACGGGAGACCGGCGGTGCGGCGGAGGCCGGGGGCTTCTTCGCCGGGTCGCCCTTGCCGTCCAGCGGACGGTCCTCGCGGATCATCCGGAAGACCTCCTCGGCCTCGTCCTCCTTCGGGACCACCTTCCCGGCGAACCCGGGCAGATCGGTGTACGCGTTGGGCATGGTGGCCATGGTGATCCGGTCGGTCGGCACCGTCTTGAGCGCCTCGCCGACCTCGTACAGCCGCATCACCGAGTCGATGCCGTCATCGACGGTGACCGCGTCGATCGCGGCCTCGGCGAGCTTGCGCAGCTTGTTGGGGTCGGTGAGCTTGGTGTTCTCCCGCAGTTCGCGCACCATCGCGCCCATATAGAGCTGCTGGGCCTTGGTGCGGGCCAGGTCGGTGCCGTCCTCGAAGCCGTAGCGGGTACGGAGCCACTCCAGCGCCTGCTCGCCCTTGACGTAGGTGGTGCCCTTGCGGAGCTTGAGGCCGGAGCCCTCGCCCTGGGCGTTGCGGGAGTGCACGTTGTCGGTGACACAGACCGGGACGCCGCCGATGGCGTCCGCCATCGAGACCACACCCGCGAAGTCGATCATGATGAAGTGGTCGATGGTGATCCCGGTCAGCTCGTGCCAGGTGGCGACCGTGCAGCCGGGGCCACCGCGCCCGAGGGACTGGTTGGTCAGGACGCGCTCTGTCGCGGGGTAGGTCTTGCCGCTGTCGGGGTCCTTGCACTCGGGGATCCGGACGACGGTGTCGCGCGGCATGCTCACCACCGAGATGTGGGAGCGGTCGGCGGAGAGGTGGAGCAGCATCTGCACATCGGCGAGGGGCGCGGCCCCGAAGGTCTTCTTCGCGCCGCCGAGCCGCTGGTTGGCGGCCGAGTTCCGGGCGTCCGAGCCGATCAGGAGGATGTTGAGCGGGGTCTGGCCCCGGGAGTTGGCCTTGTGGTCGGGCATGCTGCCGCCGAGGGTCAGCTCGTCCCGGCGGAGCTTGCCGTTGAGATGCTCGTAGTAGAGGTAGCCCGCGGCGGCGGTGCCCAGTATGAGGACCGAGGTGACGGCGGCGGCCCAGCGCAGTATCCGGCGCTTGCCGCGCCCCTGGCCCCGTTGCCCCCGGGGGCGGCCGCCGTGGCCGCCTCTCCGCGCGTTCTCCTGTGACACCGTTCCCCCTGTCATCCGGGGCGTACGGCCCCGCTGTCCTGTCCGCGTCCGGGGCGTACGGCCCCGGTTCCCGCCCTGGTGCGGCCCTGGTGTTCCGCGTGCGTCGATGGCGTACGGAAGCGGTGTTCCGTACGCGTGCGTGGTGTACGGCGGCGGTGCCTCCGTACGCGTTCGTGCGTGGTGTACGGGGGCGGTGCCTCCGTACGTGCTCATGGCGTAGGGCGCCGGTGCTTCCGTACGCCGTCGTGGTGTACGGCCGCCGTGCTTCCGTACGCGTGCGTGGCGGGCGGGTTCCGCGTCGAACCCGGCCGCCGACCGAGGTGTACGGACCGCGTGCGGGCGGGCCGTGGGCCACGGGTGTCGCGTCGGCCGTGGCGCGCCACGGCCTTCGCGCCGGCCCCGGGCAGGGCCCGGA
>NZ_JBHVHF010000364.1:0-6828 GCF_042800315.1 Streptomyces sp. NPDC057638 | reverse complement strand
GCCGTGCTCCCCACGGCCGCCGCCGCGGGCGTCGCCGTTGGCGCCTCCGTGGATCCGGCCACCGGACCGGGACCGGCCGCCGGGTCCTTCACGCCGTACGGAGTCGGTGAGCCCGACACGGCCACGGCCCCCGCGCGCTCCGGCGCCGACGGCCCCCCGGCCTACGCCGAGGAGCAGCCCCCACGGGAGGACCCCGGGCGCGGCACACCCGCCGAAGAGGCCGAGAGCGCGGGGCCCGGAACCGCCCAGGCCGTCGTCGGGCTGCTGCTCGCGGGCGCCGCCGCCGTCGCGGTGGCCCTGCGCGGCTCGCGCCGCCGCCGTGGCGGGGTGGAGTGATGGCCCGCCAGGACGGCCCCGCCCGGAGCGAGCCGGCCCACCGGGAGACCCCGCACCCGAGCATGCCGCGCCACCGCCCGGACGCCCCGCACGCGAGCACCCCGTACCCGCACGCGACACATCGCCGTGGCGGCACGGATCACCGTCCCGCCCACCCCCGCCCCGGCCGGGCGCTCGCGGGGGGCTGTGGGGCCGCGTTGCTGCTCGGGCTCTGGCTCTGGGGACCGGACGCCGGCCCCGCGCCCGCCCCCGCGCCCGGCACCCGGGTCACCCCGGTCGTCGGTGACGCCGCCGCCGTGGGCCGGCCCCCGTCCTGACCAGGGGCGGAGACCGGGCGTCAGCCGGTGGACGCCGGGTGTTCGCCCGCTGTTCGTCCCCTGTCCACCGGGACCGCGAGGGTGTCCGGAAGGCTTCCCCCAGGACGCCGAACACGTGTGCCAGGATGTGTGCACCTCCGGGCGTGACCTGGGACGAAGGGCCGTCTGACGGCGACGAAGGGTTGTCTGGCGGCGGGGAGAGCGGGCGAGGGGAAGTCACGTGCACGGGATCTGGGCCGGGCGCGCCATGGCGTCCACGGCGGTGGCCGCGGTGCTGCTCGTCAGCGGGTGCTCCTTCGGCGCGGCCGACGGCGTCGGACGGGGTGACGGCGGCAGCGGTGACGGCGCCCCGGTGGGGCAGCGGCCCAAGGAGACCGTGCCGTACTGGGTCAATCCCGACGGCAACGCGGTCCGTCAGCTCACCGACTACCGCGACGCGGGCGATGACGCCAAGGCCGAGCTGATCGAGCGGATCGCGGGCCAGCCGACCGCCGACTGGATCCCGACGCGGGACACCGAGGCCGAGACCCGCCGGATCACCGGCCGGGCCGCCGAGGCCGACCGGGACGCCCTCCTCGTCCTCTACAACATCCCGCACCGCGACTGCGGCCAGTTCTCCAAGGGCGGGGCCGCCGACGCCAGCACCTACCGCGGCTGGATCGACCAGGTCGCGCGCGGCATCGGCGACCGCCGGGCCACGGTGATCCTGGAGCCCGACGCGGTGGTCCACCTGGTGGACCGGTGCACCCCGCCCGAGTACCACGAGGAGCGGTACGCACTGCTGCGCGGCGCCGTCGAACGGCTCAAGGAGCAGCCGAACACCACCGTCTACCTGGACGCGGGCAACGCGGGCTGGAGTCAGCCGGACGCCCTGCACGAACCGCTGCGGCGGGCCGGGATCGAGCGTGCGGACGGGTTCTCGCTCAATGTCTCCAACTTCTACCCGACCTCGGTGAGTGTGGAGTTCGGCAAGCGGCTGTCGCGGAAGGTCGGGGGGAAGCCGTTCGTGGTGGACACCAGCCGCAACGGCAACGGCGCCTACACCGAGGGTGACCCCAAGGAGAACTGGTGCAATCCGCCGGGGCGGGCGCTGGGGGAGGCCCCGACGGTGAAGACGGACGACCCGCTGGTGGCGGCCTATCTGTGGATCAAGCGGCCGGGGGAGTCGGACGGGGAGTGCAAGGGCGGCCCGCGCGCGGGCGCCTGGTGGCCCGAGTACGCCCTCTCCCTGGCCCGCGGGGCACGCTGACGCGTGGTGCCGTGGGCCGGGGCTGCCCGGTAGCCCGGTAGCCCTGACGGTCTGTGCGCCCGGCGACCTGGCCCCTGCCTCCCGGTCGTCCTGACATCCGTGCGTCCGGCGATCTGGCGTCCAGGCTTCCCCGCGCACATGCCCGCGCTCGCACATGCCCGCGCTCGCACATGCCCGCGCTCGCACGTCCCCGCGCACCCGGCGCCCCGCTCACACCCCCGGCCCGGGGCCGGTCCGCCCGCCCCCTCGGCGGGGACCCGGCCGGCCCGCCCCCGGGCCACACCCGCTACGGCACCTCCACCCACACCGCCTCCGACGGCGTCCCCTCCGTATCGGTCAGGAAGAGCATGTACCAGCCGGACGGCACCAGCGCCCGGTTCGATGGCACCGTGACCGTGACCTCGCCGCCCGGTGTCGTGGTCAGCTCCAGCGCGACCGTCCGCTGGTCCACGTCCGTCACATGGGTCACCGCGCTCGGCCGCATCAGCTTCGCCGTGGCGGGCTTCGTCCCGCCGCTGACCTTGAAGGTCCCGGACCCGCCCCGCTCGATCCGCTGCGGGCCGCCGCTGACGACCGGCCGGGAGTCCCGGAAGAGATACGGCGGCTGGTAGATCTCGATCCGCTGCTCGAAGACGCCGGGCCGGGTGTTGGCCTCGTCGGCGAAGAGGGAGTCGGAACCGAAGATCATCACCCGGCCGTCGGGCAGCAGTACCGACCCCGAGTGGTAGTTGCGGCCGACCCGGGGGTCGGCGACCCGCTGGTACGTCCCTGTCTTCGGATCGTAGGTGCGCGCCTGGAGGACGTTGGAGCCGCCGCGGCCCCGGTAGTCCTCGGAACCCCCGGTGACCAGCACGGTGTCGTCCGGCAGCAGGGAGGCGCTGGGGTAGCGGGTGCCCTTGTCCAGGGTCGCGCCGTCACGGAAGCGCGGACTGGGCTCCTTCAGGTCGACCAGCCGGGACTTCTCGCTCGACCGCTCCGACTCGCCGACCCCGCCCCCGCCGATGACCATGAACTTCTGGTCCTGCGCGGGGGGCAGCATCACGGTGGCCGAGGTCTCCATCCGGTCGGGGTCGCCGAGCCCGGGGATCTTCTGGAAGGCGTTGGTCTCCACGTCCCAGATGCCGGGGTCACGGCCGACGTCGGCGGGCCCGTACCCGGCGTTGGAGCCGGAGTAGAAGAGCCGGCCGTCGTCCATCAGGAACATCGCCGGGTAGGTGGGGAAGCGGCGGATCTTGCCGGTGTACTCCCATTCCTTGGTCTTCGGGTCGTAGACCTCGTCCTTGCCCGGCACGATCGCGCCGATCTCGTCGAGCCCGGATATCGCGAGGACCTTGCCGTCCTCCAGGGTGGTGAGGGTGGGGTACCAGCGGGCCTCGTTCATCGGGTCGACGGGGATGTACTTCTCCGCGACCGGGTCGAACTCGTAGGCGTCCTTGATGCCCTGGAAATCCTTCTTGTCCAGGGCGAGCTTCTGGGCGATGCCGTAGAGGTTGCGGGTGTCGGAGCCCTTGAGGCCGTGGATCCGGTAGTTGTCCTCGGTCCCGGTCTCGTGTTCCTTGCCGCTCCGCTCGGCCTCGACGTAGACCCGGCCGAGCCCGGCCTTGGTGTGCAGGAAGCGGCCGGTCTCCTTGTCGAAGACCTTCTCGGCCTTCTCGATCAGCACCGGGTCCTTGGAGACGAAGGTCTTGCCGTTCTCCTTGCCGGTGAAGCGAGTTCCGGCGGGGAGGGTCTTGGGCGCGTCCGGGTCCTCGTTGTGGACGATCATCAGACCGCCCGCCTTGGTGACATCGCCCTGGAGCTTCTCGTACCGCTTGGTGCCGCCCGCGACCAGCAGTTTGCCGTCCGGGAGCTGGGTGTGTCCGGCGCAGAACATGTCGGCGGGGGTGGGGATGTGCCGGAAGGCGTTGGTCTTGGGGTCCCACAGCACCGACTCGAACTTCTTCGCGTCGAAGTTCTTCTGGTTGTTGCCCGACCCGGCGATCAGCAGCACCTTGCCGGTGTGGAGCAGCGCCGCGTGGATGGTGTTCACCCGGTACTCGGAGGGGACGCTGAGGAAGTCCCACTTGCCGTTGGCGGCTTTGTACTCCGGTTTGTTGATCGTGTACTCGTGGTACTTGGCCGTGCCGTACCGCCAGACGGCGGGTCCGTTCATCCCGGCCACGGTGATGACCACGGCGGTGCCGATGGCCAGACGGCGGGCCCGCCGCTTGCGGTGGGCGCTGGTGGCGGCGGCGTTGCCGGCGGCACCAGCGGAGGCGCGGGCGCGGCGGCGGGTGCCCCCGTGCCGCGAGGCGGTGGCGCGGCGCTGCTTGCTCATCTCTTCCGTCCCAGGGAGATCTGGAGGGTCTGTTCGGCGGTCGTCGGGTCAGCGCCGGGCGCTGGTCCGGCGCGTCCGGTACCTGGCTGTCCGGCGCGTCCGGTGCCGGTGCCCGGCTGTCCGGGGTGCGCGGTGCCGGTTCCTGGCGGTCCGGCCGGTCCGGAGCCGGTGTCCGGTGGTCCGCTGGCGGCGGCCGGGCGGGGGCCGCCCGCGCGCCGCCGCCCCCGCTTCTTCTTCGCTTCCCGCCGCATCTCGTACCGCCAGACCAGGATCGGCGTGGCCGTGATCAGCGTGGCCAGCAGGGCCCAGATGATCATGGCGGGGTGATCGTGCCCGAGGAAGAAGGACGCGATGAGGGAGGCACCGAAGACCGAGATGAAGAACAGGTGAATACGGAAGGTGCCGAAGAGGGTGTCGGGACTGGAGGAGTCGCCCTTGGGCGTCACCACGAAGGAGCTCTTGCGGCGCAGGACCGCGTCCATCAGCGAGCGGGCGTAGATCGGCGCCGAGAGCGCGGACATCGCCATGCCCGCGAGTCCGCCGGAGCCCTCGGGCTCGTGCGGCGAGACGTTGTGGCGCCGGTTCCAGATGTAGAGGCCGATCTGGAGCGCCGAGGCGTTCCCGTACAGCATCATCCAGATCGCGGGGTCGATCTGGACGCCCGAGGCCCCCATGCCGAGGAAGAGTGCGCAGCTCAGGGCCGCGAGGATCCAGTTCAGGGCCGACATCGGATAGAAGATGATCATCATCGTGTAGTTGAAGAGCTTGCCCGGCGGCATGGTGCCGTAGCCCCTCCAGTACTGCTTGAGGATCGTCTCGTACGTTCCCCGGGACCAGCGCAGCTGCTGGGTGAAGAAGTCGGTCCAGGCGGTGGGGCCCTCACCGACGGCGAGGACGTCCGGGGTGTAGACCGAGCGCCAGCGGTTGCCGCTGTCGGGGTTGCGGGCGCGGTGGATCTCGAAGCCGGTGGCCATGTCCTCGGTGATCGAGTCGTACAGGCCGCCGATCTGCTTGATCGCGGAGATGCGTACGGCGTTGGAGGTGCCGACGAACATGGGGGCGCCGTAGCGGTTGCCCGCGCGCTGGATGAGGGCGTGGAAGAGGAACTGCTGGGACTCGGCGGCCTTGGTGACGAAGGTGTCGTAGTTGCCGTAGACCTGGGGGCCGATGACGAAGCCGATGTCGGGGTCGCGGAAGTAGCCGAGCATCCGCTCCAGGTAGTTCGGGAGCGGGATGTGGTCGGTGTCGACGGAGGCGAAGTAGTCGTAGGCGTCGCCGTGGGCCTGGAGCCAGGCGTTGTAATTGCCGTGCTTGGTCTTGGCGCGGTGGGGGCCGCTGGCCTGGTTCCACTCCGGGACGCCCTTGCGGGAGAAGTGGTGGACGCCGAGGCGGGCGCAGACCGCCTTGACCGCGTCGTCGTCGCCCTCGTCCAGCAGCCAGACATGCATGGTGCCCCGGTGGCGGATGCGGATGGCCGCCTCCAGGGTCTTCGTCACCATCTCCAGCGGCTCCTTGCCGGGCACGAAGGAGGTGAGGAAGGCGACGCGGGTGCCGCTCTCGGGGACGACGGGGATGGGGTCGCGCGCGACCAGGGTGGCGTGGGCGTTGGAGAGGACGTTCATCGTCCGGAACAGCTCGATCAGACCGATCGAGACCAGCATGACGACATCGAGGACGGCCAGCAGGTCGTCGTTGAGGTTGGGGTCGCGCTCGGTCCAGTGGTCGGGCTGCATCAGCCAGACGAAGAGGCCGAGCGAGACCAGCGGCGCCGCCCCCAGCAGCAGGGCGGCGCGGACGCGGTGGGGCTCGTGGGCGATCAGGGAGCGGTACTGGACCCGGTAGGGCCGGTGCGGGTCGGGCTGGGTGAGCGGCCCCGCCAGCCTGCTGTAGTGCTCGTAGTCGTACGCCGGGAGCTGCGGCCCGCTCGCGGGCTCCGCGCGGGCCGCGGTGGCGCGGGTCTGGGCGCGGCGGCCGCCCGACCGTGTCCCGGTGACACGTGTCGCGGTGGTGTCTGTCCTCGTGGGTTCCGTCCCGGGGGCACCCGTCCCGGTGGCGCGGAGATGGGCGGGCACCCGGAGCTGGGTCGTCCGGGAGGGGTCTCCGGAGTTCCCGTCGTCGCTCGGCGTCGACGTCATCTGTCTTCCCCCCGGCATACGGGTGTGGCCGTGTGCCTGTGGTGTGTGGTGGCGCCGGAACGCGGGGGCCCCCTTCACCCGCGATCCCGACGGAGGCATAAGTGGCCGAAGACCGATGTCCGTGTCATGACATAGGCAGCTGCCGGTTGCATGATGCACGGTCTCGGTGCGGCATGCACAAGGGACCCCCATCTCTGTGGAGGTCCGGTGGAATCATTTCCTCCATGCGCGCCCGCCGTGGACACGGAACGGGGCCATTACGCCGCTCACAGGCCCGCCGCCGCGCCTCTTTCGCCGGGATGAATCATGACCAACCGGTCATATTCATGTTGTGTAGGAACCTTGCGAAAAGGGCTTGAAAAAGCCGTTCTGGCTGGAAGCGGACGGCGTATGTGGAGACGGTGTACGCGGAGGCGGTGTACGCGGAGATGACAGAGGCCCCCTCGCCGTGATGGCGTGGGGGCCTCTGTGATG
>NZ_JBHVHF010000363.1:0-6849 GCF_042800315.1 Streptomyces sp. NPDC057638 | reverse complement strand
CCACCCGGCCCGCTATAGTTGCCCCTGCGAAACTCCTTGTGGGTGACCTCGCTCGTTCTACGGGTTTGAGGAACCCTGCCTGGTGGTTCGTGGTGAGGGGCCAGACGATTTTGCCCAAGCCGACCCTTCGAGGCGGTACGGGTCCTCGGATCCGTGTCGTCTGGCCCCGCTTTCTCTACCCCGCCTCCCGGCCCGGCGCCGATGCAGTAGTCAGGGGTAGCAAAAACGGACGTTTTTGCATCACTCCCGGGAACCTTCCCGCCAACGCTGTCGGCACGACCTGACCGATCCACCCCGCAGGGGGCTACGCCGCCAGGTTCAGCGACACCACGTCGATCTTCCGGACCGAACGGCGCAGCTGCTCGACCGTCCCCGGGAGCGGAGACCAGCCGGCCTCCCTCCCCGGCATCTGGTCGTTGAGGCGCGCGACCACCCGGCTGTAGGCCCGCTCCAGCCCCCGGATCTGCAAGGGCATCCCCGACGGCACGAAGAGCTGCCCGCGGGACACACCGGTGTGATTGTCACGCAAGGACACCCACAGCGCGTCCTTCGCACCCTCGACGGACCTGACCTTCTCCGCCCGGACCTCCAGCCACTGCCGGAGCGCAGTCCGCGTGAACTCGCTCGTCCGGATCGTCTCGACCACCGGCACACGGGGTTCGCCGACTCCTTGAGGCTGCCGGACGACCGAGACGGTGGCCAGGTCCTCCCCCAGCGAACTCAGGGTCATCTTGACCAGCTCCCCCGACCGCGCGCGCGTATCGAGGATCACCCCGTACATGGCCAGCATCCGGATCCGGGCGTCCTCCCGCATCGGCGACCCCGCCGGCTTCGACAGCTCACGCCTCATCACCGCCCGCTGGCGGTCCGCCACCGGGAGCTTGGCCGTCGGCTTGGGCGGCAGCTTCACCCGGAACTCCAGCCCCAGCTGCTGCGCCACCGCGTTCCACGCCGTGGCCCTGGTGCGCATGCTGCTCATGCTGGCGGGGACGTGGACGCCGGCCGGCGCCCGATGGCGTGAGCGCGTCAGCCCCGCACGGGCGAGCTCCTCGTACACCAGCCACCCCAGAGGGGTCATCAGCTCGTGGAGGGACTCCCGGCCCCAGTCCGGGAACTCCCGGCGCTCAGCGGCGGCCTGGAGGTCCTTGACCACCCACCTGAGATTGTCACGCCGCTTCTTCTTCGCGGCCTGTTCGATGATCAGGTCCTCGACCGCCGCCGAGAACCGCTCGACGGACGGATGAAGGTCCGCTGACATCTGAACGACACACCTCCCCGGTGGCCGGGCCCACTCGCCCCTGCCCATCGGTCACGTGGCAGACTACGCGACCCCGGCCCCCTGCCGCACCGGGTTTGGCCTTTCATGAAGATCGCGAGAGAATCCGCCGACACGCGCACCGTCAATTGATGCACATCACTAGTCCGAATGCATAGGATGATCGCCATGAGTACATCCGGGACCCCCATAGCGCGCCGTCGTCGTGGCCGTCCTGTGGAGTACCAGCTGGGATCGGGCGCGCCGTGGCGCACCACGATGGCCTTCGACCCCGCCAACGCGGACCTCATCGTCGGGCTCATCCAGAAGGTCCACCCGGACCTCTCCGCCGCGACGGTCATCAACACGGTCCTCGATCTCCTCCGAGCCACCTCCCCCGGCGAGCCGCTGACCCCGGCCCATCTGGAGGCCGAGCTCCGCAGGATCACCAAGAGCTGGCCCGCCCCCGAGACCGGTGGCGGGCAAGGGGAGCTGCCGATGACCGGGTAACCCAGAGCTGCGGGAAGGCGCCCGGACACACGAAAATGCCCCTGTCCTAGACCAACAGAGGCTTCCCGTGACTGGCGCTGTCTCCCCCCGCTACCTCCCCAAAACCGAGTTTCGGGATCTCATCTGCTTCCTACGGCGTTTCTGAGACCCGTTTCCAATAGCCACGCTGCAGTAAGACCACCTTCCGGGGACCAGCCGGAGGGTCGGCTCATTGCTGCCTCTCGACCCGAGAGGACGTTGTCATAGTAGCAACGACCCCTGGGGACGGCACCCCCTTGCCTGTCGTCGGCGTGTCCGATGAGCGGGTCAACGGCCCCGTCCCGCAAGACGAATGCCCTCACAGGGCCACCTTGATCCGCTTCGTGGAGGCTCTGTCCCCCCGCCGCGACCTGCGCGCTCTGCCCTGGGATAAAGAGACGGGCACCTGGGGGCAGCACTACAAGGACGAGATCCGTATCGGCGAGCTCGCCGATGTGCCCGGCCGGCCTGTCGTGGTTCACGGCACCTCCACCAGGGGCAAGAACCGGGACCCGTGGTGGAAGCTGTTCGGCAACGACTTCGACGCCAAGCGCCACCCTGCGGAGCTGGCCGCCAACCACGCCTACATGCTCGGGGCGTACCTCGACGCCATCGGCATCCCGTACGTCATCGCCGTGTCCGGGCCGTCCCTCGGACGGCACCTCTGGTTCACCATCCCCGCGACAGTCCCGGGAGAGCTGGTCCGGCGCTACGCCACAGCCGCCAAACGGGTCTTCCCCACCTTTGACCATGTTCCGCTCATGAACCTCTCGGGCTACGGAGCTCTGCGTCCGCCGGGGTCCCCGCACCGTGACGGCGGCCACTCCACCCTGGAGAGCGCCACGATCGACGAGGCGATCAGCCGTCTCACGGCTGGCGGCACCCCCGCCCAGTTCGAGACCCTCACCTGCTGGCTCGAAGAGGAAGTCGCCTTCCTCCCGGCAGAGGAAGCGGAAGAAGAGAAGCGGGATAGAAGGCCCTCTGCGGATGATCATGGTGCACCGCGGAAAACCGCTCCGAGCGCCCGGGGGGCCGGGGCTCACCTCCCGCCCAGCGTCACGCGGCACGGTGACCACCGGGTCCGTGCCGTCGAGCAGGACGGCGACGGTCACCTCAAGCTTCCCGGCGAGCCCAGGGCGTTCGGGGAGCGAGCGCACGCGGCGCTCACCACGCCCCTGGCTCCCGAGCAGCAGCACTCGGACCGCGCCTTCGCGGCGATCCGGGGCATCGTGCGCAGTCACCTCTCGAACGGCCAGGGCTGGGAACTGGCGCTCTCCGGGATCTACCCGGGGCTGGCTTACATCACCACCGCGCGCGTAGCTGGCGCCACCAACCGAACCAAGCGCTCCACCGTGGAGTCGCGGCGCATTTTCGACCGGCAGTGGATGCTCGCGGTCGAAGTCGAAGCCCGCCGGCCTCTCGGTCACGCGGAAGCGGGCGACCCCGCCCCCGAGGTCACCCAGGCCGTCGGCGCCTGGTGGGAGCACATCAACTCCTTCGGCCCTGCCTACTGGAGCGCCCGCGGTCGTCCCTCCATGCTCGCCAACGCATGGTTCACGGGCCTTCAGATGCTCGCGGCCGCCACCCTCACGGTCTCCCTGGGCTGCCGACGAGCCGCTGATGCGACCGGTTTCTCCCACGAGACCTGCAACGCCGCCATGAACCGGCTCATCGACGCGGAACTCCTCCTGGAGCTCGAACGCGACGCCAGGTACGCGAACCGGCGCTTCACCCTGCCCCCTGAGCTCGTCGCTGATCTCATGGCCAAACCCCTCGGCGAACCCTCAAACAGTGGTCTGACACAAAGTCTGAACGGGGGGCGGGGGGGGAGGGGGGTCTGGGGGGGACCTGACGAAGGAGTGGCCGATACCCGAACGGCTCTCCGTGATCACGGAGACTGGGCCGTCGAGCTCATCGCCAGCGACTTCTTCGCCCACGGAGGGGAGGTTGGCCACTTTGGTGCCCACACCTGGATGATCATGGAAACCGCACAGGGCCTTCTATCCCTGGGTGGCCTGATCCAGAAGACTGGATTCGGCAAGCGTACCGTCCTCCGGCACCTCGCGGCCTTCACCCGGGCCGGACTCGTCGAGGGAAATCCGACGACCGGGTGGACAGTGACGGGGAAGTCGATCGAGGAGGCCAGCCGGCAGTGCCGGACGGCGGGGACCCGTGAGGCCCGGGCCGTGCGGCACATGATCGACCGGATCATGTGGGGCTGGTGGACCGACGAGGTGGAGTGGCGGAGGTTGCCGCTCAAGGCCAAACGCCTGACCCCCCGGGTGCCCTCCGAGCAGCAGGCCGTTGCCGTCCCGGACGGAGTGAGGAGAACGAGCGGTCGGCAGTATCCGCGCAGGGCCTGCGGGGCAGCCGACCACTCAGCAGCCGAACGCCTGCTCAGGGCGGAGCTGCTCACCCCGTGACGATGCCCGCTGGACCCTGCCAGGGCGCGGAGAGCAGTCCTCCATAAATTCGTACGAAAGTTCGATTACGTGTTTGACTGTGCCCATGGACACCCCGATCCCCCGTGACCTCGTCCTGCTCCAGAGCGCGTGGTACGACACCTACGCTCGGCTCGCGTCCGGGGCGCCGGACGGCCGGACCGTGCTGCGCCGTCGGCTGCTGAAGCTGTCGGCGCGGATTCAGTGGCACCCCTACTGGCGAACGGTGCCCGCGGGCACCATGAGCGTCCGCCGTTCACGCATGCGCGCTCTTGCCCGGGCCGGCGGGGCGTCCCAAGCCGCGGTGGCAAGTGGCAGTGGCTGAGCGGCGGCACGTCCTGCGTGTCCATTTCCACGGAGCCGACGATGCCGGAGTGGAGCGGTACGAGGAACTGCTCGGAGTGCTGGGCGGGATCACCCCGCGCGTCCAGGCCCTGCCGCCCACCGATGCCGACTGCGACGTTACCGGCGCGCGACAGTTCTTCGGGCGGGACGCGGTCGGGCTGGGTCACCTGGTGCAGATGCGCGCCGCCGCTCTGTACGGGGCGCTGGCGACCGTGGGCTCCGCGCCCAACCGCAGCCTCGCCGCGATGGCGTGCGCGGCGGCTCCGCCCGGCGGCATCGTCCACCTCGACCCCGCGGACGTGCAGGGTTTACTGCGCCCCCGGCCCGTCGCCGCGCTGCCCGGAGTGGGTCCCGTCGCCGCACGGGAACTGTCCCGGTACGGGCTCCACACGATCGGAGCTCTCGCGGACACCCCGCTGGGCACCCTCCAGCGGATCCTCGGCCGCGCGCAGGGCCGCCTGGTCCACGAGCGCGCGTCCGGCGCCGACCCGCGCCCGGTGAGCGCAGAGGCCCCGGCCCGGTCCGTCGCGGAGGAGTACGGCTTCCCCCGTGACGAACTCGATCCCGCCCGCCACCAGCGGGCCGTGAGAACGGTGGTTGAACAGGTCGCCTGGAGGCTGCGCACCGAGCAGCAGGTCGCCGGTCGTCTGGAGCTGACGATCCGGTACGCCGACGGCAGCACCACCACCCGTGGCAGGACCCTGGCGGAGCCGACGGCGCATGCCCCCGTGCTGGCCCGTGCCGCGTACGGGATCTACGACTCCCTCGGTCTCCAGCGCGCCCGGGTGCGCGGTGTCCACCTGCGGGCCGGGCAGTTGATCCCGGCCGAGCGGGCGCCGGTGCAGGCGTCGTTCGACCGCGCCGCAGAGGGCGCGCGGGCGCTGGAGGAAGTCGCGGACCGGGCACGCGCCCGCTGGGGCCCCGGGATCATCCGGCCCGCCCGGCTTGGCTGACAGTCCCCGGTCGCGCCCGGGAGCGTCCGTCGTCCGGGTGACGCCGGCGGTGCCACGGTGACGCCGCGCCGCCGTGTTGTGCCTGGTGGGGGCAGGCCCGGCCCGTGTCGTGTCCGGAGGCTGCTCCTCCCGGTGCCGGTGCGGGGCGCTTACCGTTGTGGGCCGAAGGGCGGCTCGCAATGGGCCCGGCGGACGTGAATGGGGTGCGGTGGCGGAGCGGGGTGTGTCCCGGGCCGGACAGGCGCTGGTGACGGCGGCGGTCACGCTGCTCGCGCTCGGCCAGCCCTCCCCGGCCGCCGCGGCGGGGCCGGCCGCCTGTGTCGGCGGGGAGCGGGACTCGAAGGGGCGGTCGTCCGTCGACGCGGGCGAGATCGCCTGGGAGGACGAGACGAAGTACGACGACGCCCGCCGCTGGGCGCTGAAGGTGTGGAGCGGCCGGGGCCTGAGGATCCGGTTCCCCGCCGACGACGGCAGCCGGATCGCTGACCTCCAGTTCGAGGACCTCGCGCGTACGGACGGGCGGTGGGCGAACACCGGCGGGGCGTGGATCGGACTCCCTGGCACCGACCGTCTCGTGCTCAACTCCGCGTACGTGGGTGACGGGAAACGGCTCGGCACGGTCTCGGCCCGCCGCCGGATCGCCGGCCATGAGCTGGGACACGCCCTCGGCTTCTGCCACAAGGACCCCCGGCGGTACGCGACCCTGATGGCGCGCCGCCTGGCCGACGGGTCCGCGGACGGCAAGCCGACCCGGCAGGACCGCCGCAACTACCGAGCACTCTGGGGATGATGATGTCTCGTCGTCGTACCGTGGCCGTGTCCCTCGCGGGCGCCGCCGTCCTCGTGGCCCTGGCCTGGGCCACTCACCATCAGCTGACCGCCGGACCCGCGCCAGAGGCGGCCGTCGAGGCGATGGTGCTGCACGATCCCTCCGACGACGGAGAGGTTGCCGCCGCCGCGACCGCCCTCTGGCACGGCACCGTCCTGCGCCGCACCGGCGACCGGACGATCGCCGGGATTCCGTCCGTGCGGTACGAGGTGACGGTGGGCCGCGTCTTCAAGGGCGAGGGCCTGGCGGGCACGGTGGTTGTCACCCTCACGCCCGACGACCGCCCCCTGGAGGACGGCGCCCGGTACATCTTCCCGACCGTGCCGTGGCAGAACACCACCCGCGACGGGCACGCCGTCCTCGCCGAGGCCCAGCCCCGGCCGGCCGACGACCTCACCGCCCCCGCCGCCGGGGGCGGCACCGTCGCCGAGCACTGGACGCGCCTCGCCTCCGCAGCAGCCGGCCCCGCGCCCGGGGCCTGACCGGCGGGTGTGGGGG
>NZ_JBHVHF010000362.1:0-6877 GCF_042800315.1 Streptomyces sp. NPDC057638 | reverse complement strand
GTCCTGGGCGGCCGCCAGCTCCGCGCGCTTGACGACGGCGACGGCCGCGGTACGCGCCGCCTCGGCGGCGAGCGCGGCGAGGCCGGGGGTGGTGGCCGTGGTGGCCACCGCCGCGACGGGGACGGCGGCCGGGGCCGTCGCCGCCACGGCCACGGGGGCGGCGAGGGCGAGCGCGGCCACGGTGGCGGTGGCCAGCAGGGCGGGCTTCAGCAGCGTACGAGTGATCATGATTCCCCCATGGTGGTGATGAAAACGAGCAGGTCAGGCCGGTGATCACGGCCCGGCGCAGTCAAGCACGAAGATCGTCAACTGTCGTCGGGTATCACGCGGGGCCGGGGGGCGGCCAGGCCCGGGAGGGCCGTGAACGCTGGGGACACCCGGGGGCGGACGCGCGGGTATCACGTCACCGGTCCGCCGCCACGGCGTCGCTCCCTGGTATCTGGTGCTACGGCTGCGGCTGCGGCGTTCTGGTGTTACGGCTTCCACGGCGCCGCTCCCTGGTATCTGCTGCTACGGCGTCGGTGCGCGCGGCCCGGGGGTGTCGGTCGGTGCCCCACGCCGGGGAAGGCCGGCCCGTGAGAGCCGTCTCACCCCGTGAGGGAGCGGGCGGCGTCGTAGACGTCGAGGACGGCCAGGCAGAGCGGCACCAGCGCGAGCAGGAACAGTCCCTCGGCCAGATCGAGGAAGCGGCCCCAGAACGGCGAGACCCCCTTCTTCGGGATCACCAGTCCGATCGCGGTGATCAGCGCCGCGCCCGCCGCGACGGCGGCCGTGAGCCAGATGGCGCGCAGATCGAGGCCGCCCCGGTCCCCGTAGAGCACCAGCTCGCGCACCAGGGCCGGTGGTGGGTTGAGGGAGAGTCCGAGGACCAGCAGCGCCAGCGAGGCGATGCCCGCCACCAGCGCGCAGCAGACCTGGGAGGTGTAGCGGAACAGCCGCGCCCGCAGCAGCATCGCGAGCCCGCTGGCGAGCGCGAGGAGCTGCCCCCACAAATCGCCGGAGAAGCCGAGCACGGCGGCGCTGCCCACGGCGACCGCCGCGCAGCCGCCGACCAGACCGAGCAGCATCTCGTGGCCGCGGCGGGCCTGGAGGGCGATGCGCTCGCCGTCGACCGGCTCGGGCTCGGGAGTCCGGTCCCGGTCGTGGAACTCGTCCTCGGCGGCGCTGCGCGGGGCGGAGTAGCCGATGGGGAGCCGGGCGAAGCGGGCGGAGAGCCCCGGCAGGAAGGCGATCAGTCCGATGGCGACGGGGGTGAGTACGGCGGCGATCCCGGTGGCGGTCGCCTCGGTGAGGATGCCGATGAAGGTGGCGAGGGTGCCGGTGGCGCCGAGGAGGGTGGCCGCGACGAAGGGGGCGTCCCCGCTGGGGGTGAGCGCGACCAGGGCGACCGAGGCGATCAGCACGGTGACGCAGCCGAGCAGGAACTGGAGCTTGCCCGGCCCCGCCCCCGCGTCGGGCCCGATGATCCCGGATCCGGCGATCAGCAGCAGCGGCAGCGCGCCGAGTCCGAGGGCCACGGCGGTGGCCCGGTCGGCGTAGACGCGGGCGCGGACTCCGGCGAAGGCGGTGAGCAGCACTCCGGCCGCGCCCGCGATGATCCCGGGCAGTCCGTGCATGTCATGGCGGACGGGGTCGGCGAACCACAGCACGAACCCCATCAGCACCAGCAGCACCACCGCCCCCACCAACCCGGCGACCCGCAGCAGTTCGTCACTCCACAGATGGCGGTCCCGGCGGACGGCCGAGGCCACCGCGTCGGAGACGT
Source organism: Streptomyces sp. NPDC057638 (assembly GCF_042800315.1). Taxonomy (NCBI): domain Bacteria; kingdom Bacillati; phylum Actinomycetota; class Actinomycetes; order Kitasatosporales; family Streptomycetaceae; genus Streptomyces; species Streptomyces sp. NPDC057638. The sequence goes on along the minus strand of NZ_JBHVHF010000362.1, from coordinate 5,112 downwards.
CGTCGAAGACGGCGGGCGGCAGCGACTGGGCGAAGGGCCGCAGGCTGAGGAGTTCGCCGTCGAGCACGCTCTGCGCCGCCAGGGTCAGCCCGGGGTCCAGCACCGTGCCGTCCCGGCGGACCAGGTGGTACCCGGTGGGCACGCCCGGTGCCTGGGTCTGCCCGGTCAGCCGCAGGATCTCGGGGTAGACGTCGGCGACGGCGATGTCCTCCGGCAGCGCCACGTCGATCCGGCTGTCCGGCGCCACGACGGTGACCCGGCAGAATCCGGTCGCTGCGGTCGTACTCACGGTGTGGACCCCCTGCTGCTCGAACTGCTCCTTGAGCGGTCCCGCCCCGGGCGCGCTCATGCGCGGCGGGCGGCGGGCCATAGGGCGCCGGGTACGACGGGCCGCGCCCGTATCCGCTCTTCTCCCCCAGCACCCACGGCACCCCGGTGCCCCACCGGGTGTCGCGGTGCGCGCGCCACCCTACCCGGCGTCACCCCGGGGGCGGGCCAGTAGGATCGCGGTCGCGCGGAGGGGGCCCGCCGCTCACGGGGGCGTCGGTGCGGAACTCGCCCGTCCGCACGCCTCCGTACACCAAGGGACTGATGCTCCGGTGAGCCAGATCGTCGTCAAACGCCCGCCGAGGTCGCTGCCTCCCGAGGTGCCCACCGGCGAACTGGTCCTGGAGCCGCCGCCCGAACTGCCCCGTGGGCAGCAGGAGGGCATGCTGATGCAGATCCTGCCGGTCCTCGGCATGGGCTCGTCGGTGGTCTTCTTCTTCTCGCCGCAGGCGCCGCCGTTCATGCGGATCATGGGTGTGCTGATGCTGGTCTCGACGGTCGCCATGGTCGTCGCCCAGGTCGTCCGCTACCGCCGGGGTACGCAGGGGCAGCTCGCCGACATCCGCCGCGACTACCTCAAGTACCTGGCCCAGACGCGGCGTACGGTCCGCAGGACGGCCCGGCGCCAGCGCGACGCGCAGTACTACCTCAACCCCGACCCCGAGCAGCTGTGGGCGCTGGTGGCCGAGGGGTCGCGGGTGTGGGAACGGCGGGTCGGCGACGACGACTTCGCCCAGATACGGGTAGGGCTCGGCACCCAGCAGCTCGCCACCCCGCTGGTGGCGCCCGACACCGCCCCCGTCGACGAGCTGGAGCCGCTGGCGGCGGGCGCCATGCAGCAGTTCCTGGCCGTGCACGGCTCCCTCGACCACCTGCCCATGGCCATCTCCCTGCGCGCCTTCTACCATCTGACGGTCTCCGGCGAGGCCGAGTCGGCGCGGGCGGCGGCGCGGGCGCTGGTGGGGCAGCTGGTCACCCTGCACTCCCCCGAGGACCTGCTGGTCGCCGTGGTGGCGGGCCCGGACTCCGCGCCCCATTGGGACTGGACCAAATGGCTTCCGCACAGCCAGGTCGCGGGCCAGGTCGACGGCGCGGGCACCAAGCGGCTCTTCGGCGACGGCCTCGACGCGGTGGAGCCCATGCTCCACGGGAAGCTGGAGGGGCGCCCCCGGTTCGCCCGGGAGAACCGCCCGGTGCTGGACGAGCCACATGTGGTGCTCGTCCTCGACGGGGCCGTGGTCCCGCCCGACTCCCTGTTCGCGGCCGCCGAGGGACTCCAGGGCGTCACCATCGTGGAGGTGGTCCCCGGTGAGCTTCAGGAGCCGCGCGGCGGGCTGACGATCGACGCCCGGCAGGGGCGGCTGCGGCTGGCCTCCGGCCACCGGGTGGCGTACGAGGGCGTGCCCGACCTGCTGTCGCTCCCCGCCGCCGAGGCGCTGGCCCGCCAGCTCGCCCCGCTGCGGGTCGGCGGCGGCGACGAGGACGAACCACTGCTGGCCAATCTGGACTTCACCGACCTCCTCGGCCTCGGCGACGCGGCCGGGGTCGATGTCGCGCGCACCTGGCGGCCCCGGTCGACGGCGGAGCGGCTGCGGGTGCCCATCGGTGTCGGCGAGGACGGCCAGCCCGTGATGCTCGACCTCAAGGAGGCGGCGCAGGAGGGCATGGGCCCGCACGGGCTCTGTGTGGGCGCCACCGGCTCCGGCAAGTCGGAGCTGCTGCGCACCCTGGTGCTGGGGCTCGCGGTCACCCACTCCTCCGAGACGCTCAACTTCGTCCTCGCGGACTTCAAGGGCGGCGCGACCTTCGCCGGGATGTCCCAGATGCCGCACGTCGCGGCCGTGATCACCAACCTGTCGGACGATCTGACGCTGGTGGACCGGATGGGCGACGCGATCCGGGGCGAACTCCAGCGCCGTCAGGAGCTGCTCCACCGCTCCGGCAACTACGCCAACATCCACGACTACGAGAAGGCCCGCGCCGCCGGGGCCCCGCTGGAGCCGCTGGCCTCGCTCGTCCTCGTCCTCGACGAGTTCTCCGAGCTGCTGACCGCCAAGCCCGACTTCATCGACATGTTCATCCAGATCGGCCGGATCGGCCGCTCGCTCGGGGTCCATCTGCTGCTGGCCTCGCAGCGGCTGGAGGAGGGCAAGCTGCGCGGGCTGGACACCTACCTCTCGTACCGGATCGGTCTGCGGACCTTCTCGGCGGCCGAGTCGCGCACCGCGATCGGGGTCCCGGACGCCTACCATCTGCCGTCGGTGCCGGGGTCGGGGTATCTGACGTTCGGTACGGGCGAGATGACCCGCTTCAAGGCCGCCTATGTCTCCGGCGTCTACCGGGCCGGGGGCCCCGAACTGGCCCCGGGGGCGCTGCCCGTCGTCCGCGGGCCCGCCGTCTTCACCGCCGCGCCGGTACCGGTGGTGTACGCGACGCCGGACCCGGACGGGTCCGCGCGGGCCGGGGGCGGGGACGACGAGGCGCTGGCGGACACCGTCCTCGATGTGATCGTGCGGCGGCTGGAGGGGCAGGGCGTCCCCGCCCACCAGGTGTGGCTGCCGCCGCTGGACCGGGCGCCCACCCTGGACCAGTTGCTGCCGGGGCTGGCGCCGACGGCGGACCGGGGGCTCAGCGCCACCGAGTACACCCGCCCCGGCGGGCTCACCGTCCCCCTCGGCCTCATCGACAAGCCGTTCGAGCAGCGGCGGGAGGTGCTCTACCGGGACTTCTCCGGCGCCGCCGGTCATATGCTCGTCGTCGGCGGTCCGCAGTCCGGCAAGTCGACGCTGCTGCGCACCCTGATCGCCTCCTTCGCCCTCACCCACACCCCGGCCGAGACCCAGTTCTACTGTCTGGACTTCGGCGGCGGCGCGCTGGCCTCCCTCGCCGGGCTGCCGCATGTCGGCGGGGTCGCCTCCCGGCTCGACCCGGAGCGGGTGCGGCGCGCCATCGCCGAGGTGCTGGGCGTGCTCAACCGGCGCGAGGAGTTCTTCCGTACCCAGGGCATCGACTCCGTCGCCACCTACCGCAGGCGCCGCGCCGCCGGGGAGCTGCCCGGCGAGGCGTGGGGCGATGTCTTCCTCGTCATCGACGGCTGGGGCGGGTTCAAGAACGACTACGAGCAGCTGGAGCCGGTCATCGCCGACCTGACCGCGCGCGGTCTCGGCTACGGCGTCCACGTCATCCTCACCGCCGCGCGGTACATGGAGGTGCGCGCGGCCCTGAAGGACCAGATGCTCGGCCGTCTCGAACTGCGCCTCGGCGATGTCATGGACTCCGAGTTCGACCGCAAGGTGGCCGCGAACGTGCCGACCGGGGTGCCCGGCCGGGGCCAGGTCCCGGAGAAGCTGCACTTCATGAGCGCGCTGCCGAGGATCGACTCGGTCAGCTCCGCGGCCGACCTCGCCGACGGTGTCGCCGCCTTCGTCTCCTCCGTACGCGGTCACTGGCCCCATCCGCCCGCGCCGCCGGTCCGGCTGCTGCCCCGGATGCTCCCGGCCGACGCGCTGCCCCGGGGCGACGAGGGTCCGGGCATCGCGATCGGTATCGACGAGACCAGCCTGGAGCCGGTGTACATCGACTTCGAGACCGATCCGTTCCTGCTGGTCTTCGGCGAGAGCGAGTCCGGCAAGACCGGTCTGCTGCGGCTGATCGCCCAGCGGCTGACCGAGCGCTACACACCCGACCAGGCGCGGATCGTGGTCGGTGACTACCGGCGCACCATGCTGGAGGCCGTGGCCCCCTCCCATCTGCTGGAGTACGCGCCGATGGCGTCGGCGATGGAGCTGCACATGGACGCCATCAGCACGGTCATGGGCCGTCGCGCGCCCCAGCCCGACATCACCCCGCAGCAGTTGCGCGACCGCAGCTGGTGGACCGGGCCCCAGCTGTTCGTGATCGTCGACGACTACGAGCTGGTGTCGTCCGGGTCGGCCAACCCGATGGCGGCGCTGGTGGAGAAGCTGCCGTTCGCCCGGGACGTGGGCATGCGCTTCATCGTCGCGCGCAACGCGGCGGGCGCCTCCCGGGCCCTGTACGAACCGTTCGTGCAGCGCGTCAAGGAACTCGGCGCCCAGGGGGTGGTCCTCTCCGGCGACCCGATCGAGGGCGACCTCATCGGCGGGGTCCGCCCCCGCCCGATGCCACCGGGCCGGGCCACCTTCGTCTCCCGCAAGCGCGGCGCGCCGCTGATCCAGGTGGGGTGGCTGGCGGATCGGTGATCCGCATAGGCTCGGGCGCCGGGTGACCGGGGAGCGCCCCGGCCACCCGGGAGACGGTCCGTACCGCACGGGTACACGCGCGGACGCGGGGTCGGTGCCACCGTGGTCCTGGTGATCCAGGACGCGTGGACACGGGTCCCGGTCAGGGTCCGCGTACGGCCTCGGCGGGATCGCACGCGTACGCGCGCGAGCGCGGGGGTAGGGCCACGACACATCACGTCCGAGGGATCCCAGGGAGGCACCGCGCGATGGCCGACGCAGTCGACAAGGAACGCGTGAAGGAAGAGCTGTACGCCCTCGACATCTCCGGTGTGGAGTGGGTGAGCGCACCCGGTACCAGCGAGGACGAGGAGCGGGTGGAGATCGCGTACCTTCCCGGGGGTGGGGTGGCGATGCGCTCCTCGCTCGATCCGGACACCGTGCTGCGGTACACGGAGGCGGAGTGGCGGGCGTTCGTCCTGGGCGCGCGTGACGGGGAGTTCGATCTGAGCTGAGCCCGTCGTGGGCGGCGGAGAACCGCCCAGGGGGGCGCGCACCACACAGGGGGCCGTCCGCGCGACCGCGC
>NZ_JBHVHF010000361.1:0-6959 GCF_042800315.1 Streptomyces sp. NPDC057638 | reverse complement strand
CCGTCCGGCCGGCCCCGGGACCACACCCGACACCCTGCCGGCGCACGGTCCGCCCGCCGACCGGGGAGGCGGGGTACGAAGGAACCGGCCCCGCCCCGGCCGCCCGCGGATCACGGGCGCGTCCCCTCCCCCACCGTGTGACACGGCCCAGCCGACAAGGTCCCGCGGCAGCCGCCCGTCATCCGGTCGGGACGGCCACGGCGGCGCTCGTGACCCGGATCGCCTCCGTCAACTCATCAACTCATCAACTAGCGTTGACGACAGATGGCTGGTCAGCTCGTCGAAGCCGATCGGCGCGATACCCGCCGGGGCGGCTCACTACCCTCCGGGCCGAAGTCCGGCGGGGTGCGCGCGGTGGCCCTCAGCGCTCGGCGAGCTTGCGCTCGACGAACCCGGACATGGCGGTGATGCTGGCGAAGTTCTCCTTGAGGATCTCCGTGTCCGCGACAGTGATCGAGAACTCCTGTTCCAGGTAGGAGGCGAGTCTCAGGGTGTCGAGCGAGTCGACGGCACTGCGCTCCACCAGGGGGAAGTCGTCCGTGAGCGCCTCCGGCGGGTCGGACCAGCGGAGTTCGGTGAGGATGAAGGCACGGATCTTCTCGTTGCGTGTCATGCGCTCCCCTTGAAGTCGGGTCCTGACGTCAGCGAGTACCGGTCGACCTTTCCCCGTGAGGTACGCGGCAGGGCGTCGAGGAAGGTGACGGTCTCCGGGATCATGTACTTGGGCAGCCGCCGGGCGCAGAAGGAGTAGAGCTCGTCCCGGTGGAGGTCCTCGGCGGCGACGACGAACGCGACGAGCCGGTGGGTGACGAGTTCGTCGGGGACCGCGACGACCGCGCACTCGGTGACCTGGGGGTGGGCGTGCAGCGCGGCCTCGACGTCGCCCAGCTCGATCCGGTGGCCCCGGCTCTTGATCTGGTCGTCCCGGCGGCCGATGAGCTGGTACGCGCCGTCGGGCAGCATACGGACGAGGTCTCCGGTGCGGTAGGCGGGTCCGGCCGCCGGATCAGCTGCTCCGGGGCCTGTCACCAGGGCGGCGGCGGTGCGCTCCGGGTCGCCCCAGTAGCCGCGCATCACCGTCGGTCCGGAGACCAGCAGTTCGCCGGTCCGCACCGAGTCGCCGCGCACCGGGTTCCCGTTCTCGTCGGCCAACCGGAGCCGGGCGCCCGACACCGGGGTCCCGATGGGCAGGGACCCGGTGGCGGCGGGTCCCACGGGGACCTCGTAGCACGTGCAGACGTTGGTCTCGGTGGGGCCGTACAGGTTGTAGTACCTGGCCCGGGGCACGGCCGCCATCAGCGCCGCCAGCCGCGCGGGCGGGAACACCTCCCCGGCGAAGAGCACGGCCCGCAGGGACGGCAGGGGGTTGTCACCGTCCAGTCCGCCCCGGAGAGTCAGCAGAACGAGCGCCGAGGGCACGGAGTACCAGACGGTGATCCGCTCGCGGCGGATCAGCCCCGCCACCTCCGCCGGGAACGGCACCGACGACGGAGGGACCAGGACCAGGGCGGCCCCGGCCGCCGCGGCGCCGAAGAGGTCGAAGACCGACAGATCGAAGTGGAAGGGGGCATGGCCGGAGAGACGGTCCTCGGCGCTCAGCCCGAAGTGCTCCACGGCCCACTCCACGAAGGCGAGGGCGTTGCCGTGGGTGAGGGCCACCCCCTTGGGCACCCCGGTCGAGCCGGAGGTGTAGAGCAGATAGGCCAGTTCGTCGCGGCCGGGTGGGCCGGTGGAGGCACGGGCCGCCGCCGGGTCGCCGTCGGCGGGTGGGGCTGTGTGCCCGCCGGGCTCGACGCGGGCCGCCGCCGGGTCCACGCCGTCGGCGCCGGAGGTCTCCCAGCCCTCCGGCGTGGCGCGCACCACCACGGGAGCCTCGGCCGCCGCGGCGGCCACCGTCCCCGCGTCGAGCCGCCCGGCCGGGCCCACGACCAGGGCGCGGACTCCGCAGTCACGGGTGATGTGGGCGATCCGGGCGGCCGGGGAGGCCGCGTCCAGGGGGACATAGGCCGCCCCCGCCTTGAGGACGCCGTAGATGGCGACGACGGAGGCGGCGGACTTGGGGGCGAGGATGGCCACCCGGTCACCGCGTCGCACGCCCAGCTCCTCCAGCGTCCGCGCCAGGCGGCTGGAGCGCTCGTCGAGGGTCCGGTAGGTGAGCCGGTCCTCACCGTCGATGACCGCGGGGCGGTCCGGATGCCGGGCCGCGGACCGCTCCAGCAGTCCGTGCAGGCTGTCGACGGTCACAGGCCCAGCTCCCTGGCGATGATGTTGCGCTGGATATCGGAGGTGCCGGAGTAGACCCGGCTGCCCAGCGCGTCGCGCACATCGCGCTCGACGCCGAGTTCGCTGGCGTAGCCGAGCCCTCCGAAGATCTGCATGGTGTCCAGCCCTGACTCCACGAAGCAGTGGCTGAGGTGGAGCTTGACCAGCGCGGCGGCCGCGGCGGTGGACCGGCCCTGGTCCCGGAGCCAGGCCAGATGGTAGAGGAGCAGCCGCGCCGTCTCCCAGCGCAGCCGCATCTCGACGATGCGGTGGCTGACCGCCTGGAAGGAGCCGATGGGTGAGCCGAACTGCTTCCGGGTGCGGGCGTATTCGAGCGCCTGCTCAAGATGGCGCTCCATGGTGCCCACGGCCGTGGCGAGGATGAGGCCCCGCTCCCAGTCCATCGCGGATCTGAAGATGGCCCAGCCCGTGCCGGGGGCGCCCAGGAGCCGGCCGGCCGGCACCACGCAGTCGTCGAGACGTACCTCGCTCATGGGTGAAGTACGCAGGCCCATCTTCTCCAGGGGTGGACCGAAGGACAGTCCGGGACGGTCCCGGTCCACCAGGAAGGCGGAGAGGCCGAGGAAGCCGGCGCTCGGGTCGGTGCGGGCGAAGACCAGCAGGACATCGGCGACAGGGGCGTTGGTGATGAAGACCTTGGCGCCGTTGAGGACATAGTGCTCGCCGTCCCGCACGGCCGAGGTGGTCAGGCTGAGCGCGTCGGAGCCGGTGCCCGGCTCGGTCATCGCCTGGACCCCGATCAGGGTGCCGTCGCACAGTCCGGGCAGATAGCGGCGGCGCTGCTCCTCGTTCCCGAACTCCCGGATGGGCTGGGCACAGGACCACATATGGGCGTTCAGGGAGAACATCAGCCCGTTGTCAAGACAGCCGTAGCCCAGTGCTTCGAGCGCTCCGGCCGTGGTGAGCGTGTCGGCGCCGCCACCACCGTACTCCGTGGGAATCATCAGCCCCTGGAGTCCCAGAGCGGCACAGCGGCGCCAGGTCTCACGGTCGAAGGCGCCGGTCCGATCGCGCTCGCCCATGCCCTCGTTGAGCTCACGGCGGGCGAACTCGACCACACTGGATCTGAACGCCGTCTGCTCGGGCGTCCACGAGAAATCCATACGTCTCCTCGGTCGTATCGGCATGGTCCCGTTCCCGCGCGGCGGGCCCGTCCTGACCGCCTCGCGAACCCTGACGGGACGGGCTGGGACCTCGCCCGCACCGCCCATCCGGTCAGGCGAGGGCCTCGGCGGCGTTCTGGTACCGGATGGGGGAGAGCGCCCCGAAGGACTCGATCGGGGAGACCGTCCGGCCGTTTTGACGATCGACGGACAGCGCCGGGGGCGCCCGGAGCGGGAGCGGGCGCATGATCTCCCGCTTCCGTCTGACGAACACCCCGACCTGGGAGTTGTCGGCCACGGGGACGTGCCGGACCAGCATGAGCCACCTCATTCATGCGGACATTCGTGAGTTCGGCGAAGACCTCGTGGGAACGCAGACCAGTCAGGGCCGGACAGGGCAGGAGAGCACGATCGGCATGGAGACGCGTCGCCGCCGAGCGTAGGTGCGCAGACGACCCGGGAACGGCCGGTACGCTGGGACAACCCGTCCTGACTGAATTGATGCAGTGATCAGTTTAGGGAGGAAGCTTGCAGCGTCAACAGGTCGGTACGAGCGGCCGGAAACGCCTTGCACCGACGCGAGTGAAATCAGCCAGGCTGCCTATTCCACAGATCCGCTGGTCTGGCCGTCAATAGTCCACCGCAGGGCGCGACCCGGGGGAATCCCCGCTGACTCAATTCATCCCATGGCCCCTTCCGGACGCTTGCCCCCGTCATGTTCCCTGAGTGATGCTGGAGCCTCGCGGCAGTGGATATGCCCGATTGCACCTGCTGTGAGAGTTCTCGCCGACTGACCTCAGGGGCGAGTTTTCTCTTTTTTCTCGGTTGAGTACCCGACGCATGCCAACGTCGGAGTGATTCCCGTTCCCAGCGGATCGCAGGGCAGCAGCTAGGTCGTTTCTTTTGGATCAGGCTGGGTCAGGGAGCGGGGTCTGGTGCATGGGGCCTCCCCAGGCCCGCCAGGGCCGTGGGGACGGATCGCAAGGCGGAGGAGGGAGTCACTGCGGTGGGGGTACCTCCCGTGCCCGAAGGGCACAGGGGGCCATTGGCGACTGACGACAACGCGGCGAGGTGTGGCACCAGGGCACGCGAGCCCAGCAAGATCCGAAAGAGACGGCCTAGGGGGGAAGCCCATGACTTCAGCCAACGGTTCATCCGGGCAGGGGAAAAGAGCGGTAGTCGCCGGCGGTGCCGGATTCATCGGATCGCATCTTTGTGAGGCGTTACTGGATCACGGAATGTGGGTGGAGTGTCTGGATAACCTCTCCACCGGACGGTATGGGAACATCGCCCAGCTGACCGGCCGGCCCCGTTTCCGGTTCCACCAGGTCGATGTGGTCCAGCCGTGGACGTGCGAAGGCGAGGTGGACCTGGTTCTCCATCTGGCCTCCCCCGCCTCCCCCCAGGACTATCTGCGGCTCCCCGTCCAGACGCTGGAGGTGGGGAGCACCGGCACACTCGCCCTGCTGCGGCTGGCCCAGGCGAAGGGCGCCAGGTTCGTCCTCGCGTCGACGTCCGAGGTGTACGGCGACCCCGCCGAGCATCCCCAGCGCGAGACGTACTGGGGCCATGTGAATCCCATCGGGCCCCGTGCCGTGTACGACGAGGCGAAGCGCTTCGCCGAGGCGGCGACGGCGGCATTCCGCCGTGACCTGGGCGCGGACACGGGGATCGTCAGGCTCTTCAACTCCTTCGGTCCCCGGATGCGGACGGGCGACGGACGCATGGTGCCCAACTTCGTCCATCAGGCGCTGACCGGGCGGCCGATCACCATCGCCGGTACCGGCCAGCAGTCACGGACCCTCTGCTACGTCACCGACACGGTCGCGTGCCTGACGGACTTCGCCCTGAGTGCCGACCCCGGACCGATGAACATCGGTGGCTCCCGGGAGACCACGGTGCTGGAGGTGGCACACCTGGTGCGGGAGCTCACCGGCAGTTCCTCACCTCTGCGGCACGTCCCGCTGCCCGTCGACGACCCCACCCGGCGCAGACCCGACATCACCCGGGCCAGGGAGGTGCTGGGCTGGCAGCCGCGCGTCTCACTGCGGGAGGGGCTGCGGCGGACCATCACCTGGATGTCAGGGCCGAGTCCGTGGACCGCGACCACCGAGGGCCCGCCCGAGGCGGTCCCCGAGATTCCGGCCCGCCCCGAGGCGGTCACCGGTCCCGGGGGAGGCACTCCATGACCACCGGATGGTGAGTCGGCCCGGCCCGCACCCGGTCAGGCGGTGTCTCCGCCGCGCCCCTGCCCTACGGGGTGGCCTGTCCGGCGCCGTAGCACCGCGCGGGACCATCCGGACGCGCGGGAGCCGGTCAGGCGCGCACAGCAGGGCGATGGCCGCAGATCCTGGTCCGGGCCGCTGACGACGCTTGGCGGCACTCGGTGGCATGGCCAGAGCCGGGAGAGCGGGTTCCACTTGGGCGAACGGGTGGTGGCGGTGGCGGTGGCGGACTTACGATCCCGAGCACGCCGCCGACGCGGATCCCGCCGTCCCCCGTCGCCCCCAAGGAGTGCGCCATGCCAGTCCGCCACCGTCTCCGCAGCGCCGCCGCGCTGATCATCGGAGGGTTCCTCCTGATCGGCGCCGCCGGTCAGCTCGCCAAGATGGCCATACCCGACGCGACCCCGCAGGCCCACAAACGGCTCAGCGAGGTCGCACCCATCCTCATCGGCGGCTTTCTGATCGGCGCCGCCCCGTCCGCCGAGAAGGCCCCGGCCGGGACGTCCGGCGGAGCGTCGGGGACGGTCTCGCTGGCGATGAACAAGGCCGAACTGGTCGGCTGAGCCCTCGCCGAGGACGGCCGGCCCGAAGCCCCGGTGCGCCGGGGTTCCACGGAACGGCCGCCGTGAGCTGACGCGGCCCGGGAGCGCGCCGCTGTCGCCGCCCGGGCCGGCGGCGCCCGCCGAAGTCCCCGCAGCCCACCGCGCCTTCCCGTGGACGCGGGCCCGGCCCACCCCTCGGCAGCGGCACCAGGGCTCATCCCGCTGCCACGGCGCCTCACCACGCCTCGGTGTTCGAGCACGTCTCGTAGCTGTAGCGGGTGGTCCGGTCCCACTCCTCGCCGGTGATCCGCCGGTACGCCTCGTCCGGGACATAGAGCAGGCTCTCCGCCCAGATGAGGTCCCGCGCGTAGGGCGTGAAGAGCCGGGGATCGCGGAGCACGGCCGCATGGGTGTCGCGGCCCGCGGCCACGACCGCCGCCCGGGTGTAGAGGAAGCCGTCACCCGACAGGTCCTCGCCGAGTGCGCGGCGGTCCAACTGGTAGAGCATCCAGGCCAGTTGTTCGGCGAAGCCGATGACATCCTCCAGCGGGCCGGCGGAGAGCCTGGCCGTCAGGGCCACGGCCAGCTCCTCCCCCTCCGGGTCGGGCGTGGGCGGGGTGCAGTCGTCGATGAGCCGCCAGAAGGTGTTCTCGTCCATGGACCGAGCATGGCGGACGGCACTGACAACGCGGCCCGGTGCCCGGCTCCGTACGCCCTGGCCCGCTCGGTGGCGGCCGCACAGGGGATCCGGCGGGACGTTCCCCCGGCGCGGCCGCCGCCGCGCCGGGGAGGGGTGTCCCCACACC
>NZ_JBHVHF010000360.1:0-6963 GCF_042800315.1 Streptomyces sp. NPDC057638 | reverse complement strand
GGGCCCGGCCGTCCGGGCCCGGTTGTCTGGCGCTTGGTCGTCTGGGGCTTGGTCGTCTGGGGCGCCGGGGTCTCAGGGGCTGGACCGTGGGATTCCGCGTTCTGCGGGCCGCCGGGGCCGGGAGCGGGCCGTCGGCCCTCGCGGTCCGGTCACCGGCGCCGGGGCAGGGACCAGTGGTGGAGGCCGTCGGGGGAGCGGGTCAGCCAGGTGCCGTCGCCGAGCGGGGTGACCCAGCCGACCGGCCGTGGATAGCGCACCCGGCCCAGCGGGCGCAGGGTCCGGGCGTCGCAGAGCCAGTGCCGTACCACCGCGGAGCATCCCGGGGGGAAGATCCGGCCCGCCACGAGCAGATGTCGCTCATCGAGCAGAAACGCCCCGTCGAACTCGTCGCCCGCCCGTCCGTTCCCCAGCAGGCCCAGATCCAGCACGGCGGTCGGCTCATCGGTGTGGACATCGTGGGCGGCCAGTTCGTCGCGGTCGTCGTTGGCCGCGATCCGTTCGGCCCGCCGCAGGGTGAGCACCCGGGTGTCCGTGCCCCCCTCCGGCAGGAAGCCGATCACCTCGCGCATGGTGGTGCCGCCCCGGACATGGAGTCCGTCCTGGCGGGGCTCGATCCACCAGGTCGACCAGCTGTACCAGGGGGTCCAGCAGGAGACCGCCAGCAGGGCGCCGCCGTGGTGCCAGCGCTGGGTGACCACGGCGGTGTTCCCGCTGATCGGCCGGTGGGCGAGGACCCGCCCGGAGTCGGTGTCCAGCAGGAGGAGCGCGTCACCCCGGTGGCCCAGCGCGGTGGGGCCGTCCCGGCGGGGTCCGTCATCGCCCGCCGTGGGGACCAGCACGCTGACGGCGCTTCCGTCGGGACTCACCGCGGGCGGCCCCGGCGGGCGGGGCTCCTGGTGGCCGCTGGGCCAGGGGGCGTGCGGGGTCTCCCAGAGCGTGGTGCCGTCGGGTCCGATCCTGCGGATCCGGGTGGCCTCGCAGACGACCGCGCCTTCGGTGAGCGCCGCCGCCGTCGTGTGCGGGGGCAGCGGATGGGTCCGTACGGGGGTGGGATCACCGGCGAGCAGGGCCGCCCGGCGATGGAGCTCCAGCCGGTCGTCGTGGCGCACGGCCAGGGCGTCCCCGGCGAGCGGAGTCACGGTGCCGGAGGTGCCGACCGTGCCGATCAGGGCCGCGTCGACCGGGTTCTCCGCCGTACTCGTCATGATCGTGATCGTTCCACGGTCCTGGCCATGGGCTCAAGGGCCGTACCGGCGGCTCCCGCGCCGGAGGTCAGCGCGGCGGGGCCGGGGCGGTGGAGCCACGGACCACCAATTCCACCGGAAGGTCATCCTCCGGAACGCTTCGGCCCTCCAGGGCCGCGAGCAGGGCGGACATCCCATGCTCGCCGACCCGCTCGGCGGGGAGCCGGACCGTGGTCAGTTCCGGTTCCACGGCGGTTGCCAGGGCGAAGTCGTCGAAGCCGGTGACCGAGAGGTCCTCGGGGACCCGCAGACCCCGCCGCCGGGCCGCCTTCAGGGCACCCGCTGCCAGGAGGTCGCCATCGCAGACGACGGCGGTGGGCCGTGCCCCGCCGGGCCCGTCCGGATCTCCGAGGGCCTGCTCCGTCGCCGCGCGGGCCGCCGCCACCTCGAAGGGGGCCCTGACCGTCCGTACCTCCGTCCCCGGGACGGTGGCGAGGGCCGTGGCGAGGGCGCGGGCGCGGACGTCGAAGGTCCAGGAGGGGACGGCGGAGGCCAGATGGACGAAACGGCGGTGTCCCCGTTCCAGCAGATGACGCGCGACCTGGCGCATCCCGTCCTCGATGTCCAGGTTCACCCGGGCCGCCACCGACGGGTCGGCGGGGTCGCTGTCCAGCATGACCAGGGGCAGATCCATGCCCCGGAAGGCGGCGAGGGCCTCGGTGGCCATGGAGGAGGCGATCACTCCGTCCAGGGCGGCGCGGGCCGAGGCGAAGGGGTCCCGGGCGGGACCCAGCCCATCGGGGGAGGGGTAGATGACCACCCCGAAACCGTGCTCGGCGGCGACGCCCGCCGCGCCGGTGTAGACCCGGGCGAAGAACTCATTGGTGAGGGCGGGGACTACGAGCAGGGCGGTACGGGTGTGACCGAGCCGCAGACTGCGCGCGGCCAGATTGGGGCGGTAGCCGAGCCCCCGGGCGGCGTCCCGGACAGCGGCGGCCGTCCTCTCGGAGACCCGGCCGCGCCACTTGTCGCCCAGCACCAGGGAGACGGTCGCCTGGGAGACGCCCGCGGCCCGCGCCACATCCCGGCTGGTCGGCCGCGCCGTGCCACGCGGTGTCGAGGTCCCTGTCATGTCGTGCCCCTGGTCAGCCGTTCCGTCGCCCCGGCAGCACCCGCTGTCCGCGACCGTCCACGGGATGGATATCCGGTGGACCCGTGCCCTGTCGACATGATACGTATAACGTGATTAGTTATACGTAACACTCGGGTGCGTGACACCACGGGGGAGCGAGAGGGCCGGACTCATGGCGGGCACGACGGGGGGAACGGGCGGCTACGCGGACGTCCTGAGGGCGCCATATGCCGCGCGACTGCTGGTGGGGACGCTGGTGGGGCGGCTGCCGCACGCCACCTCCGCCATCGCGATCATGCTGTTCGCGCGCGCCGAGGGCGGTAGTTACAGCCTCGGCGGTGGACTCGCCGCCGCGTACGGCGTCGCGACCGCCGTCGGCCAGCCGCTGCTCGGACGCATGGTCGATCTGCGCGGACAGCTCCGCGTCCAGCTGCCCGCCGCCGTGCTGTCCGCGCTCGCCATGGCGGTGCTGGCCCTCACCGGTATCGGCTCGCTGGCGCTCGCGTACACGGCGGTCGCCGTCGCCGGGCTGTTCACACCACCGCTCGAAGGCGGCCTCAGGGCCCTGTGGCCGAGCGTGCTCGGCCGCGAGGACCGGCTCCACCGGGCGTACGCGCTGGACGCGGTCGCCCAGGAGGTCATGTTCACCGTCGGCCCGCTGCTGGTCACCGTGCTGGTCGCGCTCTTCTCGCCCGCCGCCGCCCTGCTGGTGATCAATGTGCTCGGAGTGCTCGGCGCGCTCGCCGTAGTGCTCTCCCCGCCCGCGCTGGCCTGGCGCTCCGCACCCCGCGGCGCCCACTGGCTCGGGGCACTGCGCTCCCCGGGACTGCTCGCGCTGCTCGGCTCCTTCTTCTTCGTCGGGCTGGCGCTGGGCTCCATCACCGTCGCCGGGGTCGCCTACGCCGATGACCACGGACGGGAGTCCATCTACGGCTGGCTGCTGGCCGCCCTCAGCTTCGGCGCGCTCGTCGGAGGCGTGTGCTACGGCGCGCGGGCCTGGGCGGGCACCCCCGAAGGGCGGCTGCGGGTCCTGGTCGCCCTGCTCGCCCTGGGCTACCTCCCGCTCGCCCTCACCCCCGGCGTCCCCGCGATGACCGCGCTCTCCGCCCTCGCCGGACTCTTTCTGGCGCCCGCGCTGGCCTGCGCCTTCGTCGTCGTCGACCGCCACGCTCCGCGCGGCACGGTCACGGAGGCCTTCTCCTGGCTGGTGACCACCTTCGGTGTCGGCGCCGCGGCGGGAACGGCCGCCACCGGACCCGTGGTCGAACACGCCACGACGGCCTGGGGCTTCGCCGTGGCGGCGGGCGGTGGTGTCGCCGCCCTGCTGGTGCTGCTGGCGACCCGGCGGGCGCTCACGCCTCCCGCTCTCCTCTCCGCTTCGCTCCCCGCGGCCCTTCCCACGTCGCTCACGGCTTCGCTCCCGGACCCCGCACCGGGCCCCGCGCAGCTCACCGGCACCGCGCGATCAGCCGAAAATGATCGGAACGGTGCCGCCGAACCCGGTTTCAGCCCAGGGCTTGAGGCGTAATGTTCAGACATGGACCGCCGCATTTTCGGGCTGGAGAACGAGTACGGCGTCACGTGCACGTTTAGGGGACAGCGCCGACTGTCACCTGACGAAGTGGCGCGCTACCTCTTCCGCCGCGTTGTCTCCTGGGGCCGCAGCAGCAATGTCTTCCTGCGGAACGGCGCCCGCCTCTACCTCGACGTCGGATCGCATCCGGAATATGCGACACCCGAATGCGACAACGTGACCGAGCTCGTCACCCATGACAAAGCGGGCGAGCGCATTCTCGAAGGACTCCTCGTCGACGCCGAGCGCCGCCTGCACGAAGAGGGAATCGCGGGCGACGTCTATCTCTTCAAGAACAACACCGACTCGGCGGGAAACTCCTACGGCTGCCATGAGAACTACCTGGTCGCCCGGCACGGGGAGTTCTCCCGGCTCGCGGACATCCTGATCCCCTTCCTGGTCACCCGTCAGCTGCTCTGCGGCGCGGGCAAGGTGCTCCAGACCCCGCGTGGCGCGGTCTACTGCGTCAGCCAGCGGGCCGAGCACATCTGGGAGGGCGTCAGCTCGGCCACCACCCGTTCCCGGCCCATCATCAACACCCGTGACGAGCCCCACGCCGACGCCGAGCGCTACCGCCGTCTCCATGTGATCGTCGGCGACTCCAACATGTCCGAGACCACCATGCTCCTCAAGGTCGGCGCCACCGACCTGGTGCTGCGCATGATCGAGGCGGGCACCGTGATGCGCGACCTCACCCTGGAGAACCCGATCCGGGCCATCCGCGAGGTCAGCCATGACATCACCGGCCAGCGCAAGGTCCGGCTCGCCAGCGGCCGCGAGGCGTCGGCGCTGGAGGTCCAGCGGGAGTACTACGAGAAGGCCGTGGACTTCGTCGACCGGCGCGGCATCCGTACCGGCATCGTCGAACAGGTGCTGGAGCTGTGGGGCCGCACCCTGGAGGCGATCGAGACCCAGGACCTCGACCGGATCGACACCGAGATCGACTGGGTGATGAAGTACAAGCTCATCGAGCGCTACCGGGCCAAGCACAGCATGACCATGTCCCACCCCCGGGTGGCGCAGATAGACCTCGCGTACCACGACATCCACCGCCGCCGGGGCCTCTACTACCTGCTGGAGCGCAAGGGGCAGGCCGCCAGGATCTGCAATGACCTGAAGATCTTCGAAGGCAAGTCGGTACCGCCGCAGACCACCCGGGCGCGGCTGCGCGGTGACTTCATCCGGCGCGCCCAGGAGCAGCGCCGTGACTTCACCGTCGACTGGGTCCACCTCAAGCTCAACGACCAGGCGCAGCGCACCGTGCTCTGCAAGGACCCGTTCCGTTCCGTGGACGACCGGGTCGAGAAGCTCATCGCCGGGATGTAGCCACGGCTCACCGCCGGGAGGCGGCCGGGCGCCGGGGCGGGGCGGCTCAGGTGCCCGGTACTCGGACGGGGGTGCGATTCCCCTGCGTACACAGGGATAGGTCAACCGGCGGGAACGCCACTCGGGCCCCGTACGTTCCTCGTGCGGGGCCCTTGACACGGCCTAGAGTGTGGGGAACCTACCGTGCCGTCTGAGATCTGAGGAACACGTGCGCCGAATCGCCGGCCTGCTCGTCGTGCCCGCGCTGCTGCTGTCGACAGCGGCGTGCGGCAGCGACGACAAGGGCTCCGACTCCATCTCGTCCAGCGCTTCCAAGGGAGGTCTGCCCACCATCACCGCCGGTGCCGGGTTCGGTGAGAAGCCGACCCTGGCCAAGGGCGACGGCTCCCCGCCCAAGGAGCTCAAGGTGGAGGTCATCACCGAGGGCAAGGGAGCGGTCCTCAAGAAGGGCGACCAGGCCAAGGTCAACTACCTCGGCCAGGAGTGGGACGAGGACAAGCCCTTCGACAACAGCTTCGACCGCAAGCAGCCCTTCGACGTGGCCGTGGGCGGCGGCGGTGTCATCGAGGGCTGGCAGAAGGCGCTCGACGGCCAGAAGGTCGGCAGCCGACTGGAGGTCTCCATCCCGCCGTCGCTGGGGTACGGGGCCCAGGGCCAGGGCGACATCAAGGGCAACGCGACCCTGGTCTTCGTCATGGACATCGTGAAGTCCACCAGTGTCCCCGGCTCCGCCAGCGGCTCCGAGGTGGCGCAGAGCAACCCCGAGCTGCCGAAGGTGGGCACCAACACCGACGGCAAGGCTCCCTCGGTCACCTTCCCGGCGGCTTCGGTCACCCCGCCGGCCAAGCTCCTCTCCTCCTATGTACTGGAGGGCAAGGGTCCGGAGCTGACCGCCAAGGACACCGTGATCGTGAAGTACCAGGCGTATCTCTGGGCCGGTGGCAAGCAGTTCGACAGCACGTACAAGACCGACGCCACCCAGACCTTCCCGCTCGGCCAGATCACCCTCAAGGGTCTCAAGGACGGACTGGTCGGCAAGAAGGTCGGCAGCCGGGTGCTGCTGGTGATCCCGCCGGACCAGGCGTTCGGTGACAAGGAGCAGCAGGGCATCCCCAAGAACTCCACCCTGGTCTTCGAGGTCGACCTGCTGACCAAGGCCTGAGCCGGATGGGCCGGGCCCGGTCCGGCCCGACCGCCGTCCGGCGACGGCCGGTCCCGGCGGGGCACCCCACCGGGACCCCGGGGGTGACCGGGGCCACGCGACCGGGACCGGCCGTGTGGCCCGGGGCCCACGGATGACAGACTGGTGCCCCAGACATCCACTATGAGGAGCAGTTGTAGTGAGCATCGAGAAGCCCGAGATCGACTTCCCGGGCGGAGAGCCGCCGGCCGACCTGGAGATCAAGGAGATCTGGGAGGGCGACGGCGAGGTGGCCACGGCCGGTGCCTCCGTCACCGTCCACTACGCCGGTGTGGCCTTCTCCACCGGTGAGGAGTTCGACGCCTCCTGGAACCGCGGCACCCCGTTCCAGTTCCAGCTCGGTGTCGGCCAGGTCATCCCGGGCTGGGACAAGGGCGTCCAGGGCATGAAGGTGGGCGGCCGTCGCCAGCTCACCATCCCCGCCCACCTCGCCTACGGCGACCGTGGCGCCGGTGCCCGGATCAAGCCGGGCGAGACGCTGATCTTCGTGGTGGACCTGCTCGCGGTCTGAGCGTCCACCCGTCGAGGGCCCGCACCCCGGTCGTGC
>NZ_JBHVHF010000359.1:0-6969 GCF_042800315.1 Streptomyces sp. NPDC057638 | reverse complement strand
CTCGCGAGGGGCGGCGGGCGGGGTGGCGCGGGTCTGGCGGGATCACGCCGTCGGTGATGGCCATACCGGGCCCGCCTCCTTACGCTCGTCCCGGTGTCAGGGCGGGGCACCGCGCTCCCCGTACTCCACCGGGAGCGACCGGGCTATGCGACACCGGAGGCCGCGATGAACCCTGCCCGTACGACCGTGGACGACGTGCTCGGCGGCATCGAGCGACTCGGGCTGATCGACGCCAGGGAGCGCACC
This sequence comes from Streptomyces sp. NPDC057638, assembly GCF_042800315.1. Lineage (NCBI taxonomy): Bacteria > Bacillati > Actinomycetota > Actinomycetes > Kitasatosporales > Streptomycetaceae > Streptomyces > Streptomyces sp. NPDC057638. Next base: position 6,723 of record NZ_JBHVHF010000359.1, on the reverse strand, counting down.
GAGATCCTGTCCCTGCTCGACAGCGGTTTCGCCTTCGCCTCCGCCATCCAGCACAGCGATTCGGTGCACGCCCACGTCAAGGTGGAGGATGTGGACGCGCTGCCGCACCAGGAGCTGACGGCCCTCGGCCACCGGCCGGAGAACGCGGAGCCGGGGTACATCAAGTACGCCACCGACGCCGGAGTCCACTTCATCTTCTCCTCGATCCCCGTCGCTCAGGACGACTCGATCCCCGGCGCGGTCACCCTGGCCACACCGTTCCTGGACCATGTCGGCGTCGATATGCGCGACGAGAGCGACACGACCCGCCGTGTCTACGACGCGGTCGTGGACCGGGCCGGGGAGCTGGGATGGCGCGAGGTCACCCAGGCGGGGCCGGTGCACTGCTGTCACACCCAGGTGCAGGGCAAGCACTGGGTCTACCCGCCGGACGACTGGCCGGGATGGCGCAGGCCGATCGAGTTCGCCTTCGGCGGGCTGAGCGTCTTCGAGGAGACGATGGGGTGCGATCTGCGGCCCATCGACCCCGGGCACGCACTGGCCCCGGCGCGGGGGCCCGCCTGCGGCGGGGAGCGCCCGACGGGGTGCGGCGGCTGAGCGGACGGCACGCATCCGGCGCGCGGGCGCGCGTGGCGGTACGGACGCGGGGCTCACGGCATCGCCGCCCCGCCGCGTACGGCGGACCGGACCACGACCACGACCACGACCACGACCACGGGACGCTCGGGGGCCATGGACGAACGGGATACGTCACGACGCGGATTGATGCGCTCCACCCTGGCCGCCGGGATCGCGCTGCCCGGGGCCGCCCTCCCCTCCGTACCCGGCGAGGGAAGGCGGGAGGCCGACGGGGCAACCGGTTCCGAGACGGCGGCGCACGGCGGTGGCGGACCGGATCTCACCCAGGGATCGGCGGCCCTGACCCCGGACCGTACCGTGGCCTCCGCCTGCCAGTTCTGCAACTGCGACTGCCGGCTGCTGGTCGACCTGAAGGCCGGACGGGTCATCGGGGTACGGGGTGAGCCCGGCGACCCGGTCCAGGCGGGCGGGCTGTGCGTCAAGGCCGCCCTGATGCCCGAACTCCTCCACCACGAGGAACGGCTGACCACCCCGCTGCGCCGGGTCGGGGGGCGCAAGGGCTCGCCGGACTCCCGGTTCGAACCCGTCGGCTGGGACGAGGCGCTGGAGACCATCGCCCGGGTGTTCCTGCGGCTCAGGGACGCGGGGCAGGCGCACACCATCGCCAACCGCGCCACCGGCAGATCCCTGCGCGGCACCGGCGCCCTGGCCGCCCGGCTGCTCGCCCAGCTCGGCAGCCCCAACGCCCTCGACGTCGGCCCGGTCTGCAACGACGCGGGCGGCGACGCCCTGACCGTCACGTTCGGCCTGGGGCACTTCACCAACGGGTACGGAGTCGACGGCGCCACCGGGCGCGAGGACCTCGGCTCCGCCCGCTGTCTGCTCTTCCTCGGCACCAACCAGGCCGAGACCCATCCGGTCACCTTCGAGTACCTGCTGCGCGAGCGGCGGCGCACCGGAGCCCGGCTCATCGTGGTCGACCCCCGGCTCACCCCGACCGGGGCCCAGGCCGACCTGTGGGTGGCGCCCAAACCGCACACCGATCTCGCGCTCGTCCTCGGCATGCTCCACCACATCGTCGTCGGCGGCCGTCACGACCGCCGCTTCACCGACCGCTGGGTCCTCGGCCTGGACGCGCTGCGCGCCCATCTGGCCGCCCACGGCTACACCCCGGCGTGGGCGGCGGGGGTCACGGGCCTGTCCACGGCGGTGATCGTGCGGATCGCGGAGGAGTACGCGGCGGCCCGGCCCGCCGCGATCTTCTGCAACGCCGGGATCTCCCACCAGACGGGCGCCTTCGACACCTACCGCGCCCTCACCTTCCTCGCCGCCGTCACCGGCAACGCCGGGGTGCCGGGCGGTGGCTGCAACTTCATGCACAACACCTGGCCGGGGGAGCTCCATCTGCCGCCGCCGCCCTTCCCCGGGCCCGCCCCGGCCCGGCCGGGCCTCTCCCTGGGGCCGGACCGGCTGGCCGAGGCGATCCTCACCGGGCGGCCGTACCGGGTGCGCGCCCTGGTCACCCAGGGCAACCCGCTGGTGGCGTCGGCGAACACCCGGCGGGTGCGCGAGGCGTTCGAGCGGCTGGAGTTCCTCGTCTACACGGGGCTGTTCCGGGAGGAGACCGCCGCGTACGCGGACATCGTGCTGCCGGTCTGCTCGGGCCTGGAGACGGAGGGGGTGTACGCGCGGCGGGACGACCGGGGGGTGCGCTGGCAGGACGCGGCCGTGCCCCGGGTCGGCCACTCCCGTACCGATCCCGAGATCTGGCTGGGACTGGCGCACGCCCTGGCCCGCCTCGACACCCGGCGGCCGGCCGCCGAATGGTACGCGGCGTTCCCCGGGGAGTGGCTCGACTACCGCGCGCTGTGGGCGGAGTTCGTGGCGTGTACCCCCGGTATGGCGGGGATGTCAGAACACCGGTTGCGCGGGCGGCGCGAGCCGCTGCGCTGGCCCTGCCCCGCCCCCGGACATCCCGGGGTGAGCACGCTCTATCTGGACCATCCGTCCTGGTACGAGGCGGCCGAGTCGCTCTCCCCCACCCACCGGGGCAAACGGTTCCTCACCCCGTCGGGAAAGGTGGAACTGGTCACCGCCGCCCTGGAGGCACGGCTCGCCCCGGCCGGGCGGGGGGCGCTGCCGGTCTTCCACACCCATCCGGACGTGACGGGCGACCATCCGGTCCTCCGCCGGGGGAAGGGCTTCGTGGACAACCCGCTCCACCCGGGTGTCCTCACCCGCCCGGCGACCGTCGGCCCCCGCGCCACCCGGCCCCCGCACGGCGCCTACCCCCTGATGGGAGTCACCGGGCGGCCGAGCGTGGTGCACTTCGCCGGGGTCACCCACTGGACCCGTACCGGCAAGCGGCTCAACGGCATCCGCCTGGTCCAGATCCATCCGCGTACGGCCCGCGCCCTGGGCATCGCCGACGGCGACCCGGTACGGGTGGAGAGCCCGCGCGGCGCGGTGACGGGCACCGCGCTGCTGTGGGAGGGCATCCGCGAGGACACCGTCTTCGTGCCGAACACCTTCGGTCCGGCGCAGGGCATCGGCGATGTCTTCGGCACGCCGCGCTATGAACCGGTGAACACGCTGGTGGACGACGCCGCGTACGACAACCTCACGGGGCAGCAGGCGTACAAGTGCTTCGCCTGCCGGGTGGTACGGGTACGGGAGACCGGCTGAGGAGCGCCTGACCTCTCCGGACCGAACCCCTCCGGGCGGGGCGAGGCGGCGCGGTGAACGGCCAACGCGGCGCGAGGCACGGGCCCGGCGGGCGGAGGCCGGGGCGGGCTCGACGGGCGGAGGTGAACGCGGGCCCGGCGGAACGGAGTCGGCGGGCCCGGCGGACCGGGATCGGGGCAGGCGCGGCGGACCGGAGTCGGCGCGCTCGGTGGTCACGTGGTCGGCGGCCGGGATCGGGGCTCGGCGGTCACATGGTCGGCGGCCGGGGCGCCGGGGGCCGAAAGGCCGAGAGGGGCGGGAGGCCGTGGCACGCCGGTTGTCCACGCAGGTCAGGGGCGATTGTCAGTGGGAGGTCCTAGGGTTCTCGGCAGTGGGAACCGGCGGAAAAGATGGCCGGTTCCATCCCTGGGAGGGGTCTGCCATGTCGCGTACCACCACGTATCTGGAGCTGTCCGAGGACGGCGAAGGAGCGCACAAGTTCTATGAGGTGACCGTCGAGGGGACGGTCGTCTCGGTGCGTTACGGGCGGATCGGTGCGGACGGGCAGTCGCAGGTCGCGTCGTTCCCGACGGTGGAGAAGGCCGGGGCGGCCGCGGCGAGGAAGATAGCCGCGAAGGTGCGCAAGGGGTACGCGCCCGCGATCCAGGGGCAGCGCGCCGCCCGGCCCGTGACGCGCCGCGAGGTCACGTCGGCGCCGTCGACGGCCCGCTCGGTCGCTCCGGTGCTCTGGCGCTTCCGCACCGGCTCGGCCGCCTTCGGCATCCACATCGACGAGGACCGCTGCTGGGTGGGGAACCAGGCGGGCGATGTCTACACGCTCAGCCACGGCGGTGAGGTGCTCGCCCGCTACTCCCTGCCCGACGGGGTCAAGTGCCTGGTCGCGGACGACTTCTGGATCTACGCCGGATGTGACGACGGCACGGTGTACGACCTGTCGTCCAAGCTGCCGTTCGGCGCGTACGACATCGCCGACGACGTCGACATCTTCTGGCTGGACATCCGCGACGGCGTGCTCCATGTCTCCGACGCCCAGGGCGGTCTGACTGTCATCGACCACGAGGACGAGTACCAGTGGGCCCGGAAGTCCGCCGGGGGCCATGCCTGGATGGTGCGGGCCGACGAGCGCGCCGTCTACCACGGCCACGGCCGGGGCATCACGGCCTACGCCCCGGACGGCGGCCGGGAGATATGGCACACCAGGACCTCGGGCGCGGTGCTCTTCGGCTGGCAGGAGGAGGACGCGGTGTACGGCGGCACCGGCCGCCATGTGGTGCAGAAGCTGTCGAAGGAGTCCGGCGCGATCCTGGCGACGTACCGCTGTGACAGCGCGGTGTACTCGTGCGCGACCGCCCCCGGCGGCTCCTATGTCTTCGCGGGCGACTCCTCCTCCTCGGTGTACTGCTTCGACGCGGCGGGCAACCGGCTGTGGAAGCTGAGCACGGGCGGCGGCTCCGCGCTGTCGATGCAGTACCTCGACGAGCGGCTGTACATGGTGACGACGGACGGCTCCCTGGTCTGTGTGGACGCGAGCGCCGCCGCGATCACCGCCGCCGAGAGCGGCACGGTCCCGGTGGCCAGGGACGTCAAGTCCCGGGAGGCCCTGCCGACCTACACCCCCGCCGCCTCCCCCGCCCAGGTGGCGACGGTGGCGACGGTGGACGGCGGTGTGGTGGTCGAGTGCTTCCAGGAGTCGGGCCGGGTGCGGGTCCGGGTGGTCTCCGACGGCTTCGAACCGGGGTGGAACGTGCAGTTCCCGCGCGATATCCGGGAGGTGGGCGCGCGCTATGTGGTCGACACCCTGCACGCCTCCTCGCGGGGCTTCTACCGGGTGCGCGGGGAGATACGCCGACTCGTCTGAGCACCAGGGCGCTTGTGATGGACCGGGCCGGGCGTCGCGGGCCGGGCGGGACGGTGATGACACGGCCCAGCGAGTCCTTCCCTCCCGGGCCCCGCGGCCCGGACGGCGTCCCGCGGGTTCCGGCCGCCCCCACGGGGCTCTTCCCGGCCGTCTCCAGCCCTGCCCGAGCGGCCCGGGCGGCGCCCTCACCATGGCTTCCGGCCGTTCTCCACCAGGACGCGGGGCCTCGGTGGATTCGGCCTGTGCGCGAGAGCGGCGGCGGTGGCACGGACGCGGGGCGGACGGCTTCCCCGCAGGGGACGGCACCGGTGGCGTGGGCGCGCCCCGGCACCACGACCGGCCCGCCCGCGCTGTGGTTCCGTTCGGGCGGGGGCCGAACGGCGCACGCGCCTCAAGCGCCGCTCGCGAGGCGGGAGCGACAGCGCGGGGAGGGCGCGCGAGGGGCGCGATCCGGCCTGGAGGGGCGCGTCTGAGAAGCGTGGTGGAAGTGACATAAGAGGCAGAAGAATGGGGTGTTGCTGAGGGGACGTACACCGCACGGCCGGAAACGGGGCACCCGCGCCATCGGTGCTGAACGGCGCGCTTCATCACCTCCGTGCCGGGGGGCGACAGGTGGTTCATCCCGTTCCGAAGAGGAGAGAACAGCAGATGCCTATCCGCAGACCCCTCGCGTTCCTCGCCGCAGCGGCCGCTTTCGCGGGGCTGGTGATCGGCGGATCCGGTGGCGCCTCGGCCAGCCCCGCCCTGACGGCCGGCGCGCAGCCGACCTACTACGTCTCCCTGGGAGACTCCCTGGCCACGGGCTTCCAGCCCGATGTCCACCAGGACACCAACCTGGGCTACACCGACAAGCTCTTCGCCCAGCTGAAGAAGACCGACGCCAATCTGCGGCACATCAAGCTGGGGTGCACGGGCGAGAACACCGTCACGATGATCAAGGGAGGCATCTGCACCTACAAGGACAGCGCCAACAAGACGGTCTCCCAGCTCAACAAGGCCGTTGACTTCCTGAAGGTCAACGGCGCTCAGGTGAAGTTCGTCTCGCTGAACATCGGCGGCAACGACCTGGGAGCCTGCTTCCAGCAGGGCGCCGTCAACATCGCCTGCTCCCTGGAGGCGCTGCGTACCGTCGACACCAACGTCGCCAAGATCACCTCGGCGATCAACACGGCGTCGAGCGCGACGACCCATCTGGCGGGGGCGAACTCCTTCAACCCGTTCGTGGTGACCTTTGTGAGCGGGTCGGCGGGACAGCAGACGGCGTTCATCACGGCCGGGTTCCTCCAGTCGTTCAACGAGATCGTCGCCAGGCACTACGCCCGGTCCCACTTCAGTCTCGCGGACTTCGCGAAGGCGTACGCGTCCTTCGCCTTCACCCCGGACGTGGACGCGCCGCCGCTGGGGCGGGTACCCACCAATGTGGCGAAGCTGTGTGAACTGACCTTCGTCTGCGGCCCGTTGCAGGACATCCACCCCAACCCGAACGGCCACCAGGTCCTCGCGGACGCGATGCGGCCCGCGCTGTAGCGGCGGTGGCGCGCGCGGGTCGATGACGGGCGGAGGGCCCTCGCGCGAAGGGCGGCCCGGGGCGGTGGACGCCC
>NZ_JBHVHF010000358.1:0-7024 GCF_042800315.1 Streptomyces sp. NPDC057638 | reverse complement strand
GGGGCCGGCCGGGCCGTTTGTCGTGAGGGACGGGGTGGAAGACTGAGAGGTTGGCCACCCTCCGCCGGCGGGCGGAGTCAAGAGGTTTTCCTATCCAATCTGTCCGACTATCGGGCGTAGCTCACCGGAAACCTGTATTAACAGTCCGTTTCGGGGGTGTCTGTCTGCTATCCCTTTGTCCGAATTTTGGCCCTCAAGCGTCTCCTGATGTTGCCAAAACGAGATGCTTTAAGTGTGGTTTACGGCCCGAACTTACCCAATAGTTGGCTTCACTGAGCTCGGGTCAACGGGTCATGCGCTGTGGGGAGCGCCGACTCACGAGCACACGGGGTACAGCTCTTCGCCGTCAGGGGTGTCGGCGGGTGTCATGTGCCCAGCCTTGCAGTGAACACGTGGACTCATGAGGAGGAACCCATGCGCGGTGCCACGAGCGCCAGTGGGGTCGGGTCGTCAGCGATGGCTTGTACGGCCGGTTTCCAGCGCATTCCATCCGGTCGGACCGCCCACGACGGCCGCCGATCCTGAGCCCCGGTCAACCGCTCGGCTCGCGCTCCTGAACCAGGGTGGAATCCCCCTGTCGACGCACTTTCCAGCAGGATCCCCCGTGGCCTGACCACGAGGGCATCGTGCGGCATGGCCACACCCATCGCGGGTGAGCCCTGCCGAGGGGGGATCGTCAAGCGGCGGCTCACCGTACGTACGAGTACACACATCACTCGGCCGTCATCGCCGTCGTGCGCAGGACCGCGGGTCACCGACACCCGTGAATGGACACATCATGACCAGTCCAATTGAGACCGAGGCCGCGGACGCCTCTGTCACCTTGGACAAAGACTCCGCGACCAAGAACGACACGGCGGGCGGAGCCGACCACAACGGTCGCTCTCCCGGCCAGCTGATGTGGGCGCGCTTCAAGCGCGACCGCGTCGGCGTGATCTCCGCCGTCGTCGTGATCCTCTACTTCGTGGTCGCGGCCCTGGCGCCGGTGATCTCGTCGCTGTACGGGAAGGATCCGTACACGCTCTACCCGACCCAGCCCGGATACGAGGACATCCTCGACGACTTCGCGATGCCCGTCGGGGCCTTCGGCGGGATGTCCGCGGACTTCTGGTTCGGTGTCGAGCCCAACCTCGGCCGCGATGTGTTCACCATGCTGCTCTACGGCATGCGGACCTCGCTCTACATGGCTCTGGCGCTCACCTTCCTCGCGGTGCTCACCGGTGTGCTCATCGGCATGATCGGCGGCTACTTCGGCGGCAAGGTCGACTACTGGCTCGGCCGTGTCACCGACTTCTTCCTGGCCTTCCCCAGCCAGCTCTTCTTCATCGCCTTCATGCCCGTCGTGACCGCGATGTTCGTCTCGCCGACGGATGAGACCCCCACCTACCTGCGCGCGGTCGCGATCATCCTGGTGATGTGGTTCCTGGGCTGGATGGGCATGGCCCGACTGGTGCGCAGCTCGGTGCTGTCGCTGCGGGAGCGGGAGTTCGTCGAGGCCGCCAAGGTCTCCGGTGCCTCGCGCTGGCGGATCGTCCGCAAGGAGATCCTGCCCAACATCGTGACGCCGATCCTGGTGCAGGGCACCTATCAGCTCCCCGCCGCCATCCTGAGCATCGCGTTCCTCTCGTACGTCGGTGTGGGCTTCGTGGAGCCGACCCCCGACTGGGGCCGGATGTTCGCCATCGGCTCCGAGATCTACGAGCAGAACCCGTCGTTCATGTTCTTCCCGGGTATCGCGATGGTGGTGTTCGTCCTGGCGTTCAACCTCCTCGGCGATTCCGTCCGGGACGCTTTCGACCCCAAGACCGGACGCTGACGTCCGTGGCGTGGGGGCCGCTGCCGCCCCCGCACCGGGCAACCGGACGGTCAGGCAGCTCTTGATGAATCACAACGGACAGGTAGGTGCATCAAGCATCATGAAGCCCATTCGCTCACGCTCAGCGCGTGCCATAGTCGTCGCGGCAGCGGCCGGTTCGCTGGTGCTCACGGGTTGCTCTTCTGAGGACAAGAAGGGCAGCAACGAGAAGGCGCAGAACCAGCAGGACGCCGCCAAGCAGTCGAAGCCGGTCTCCTACGGCAACGCGGCTGCCTCGACGGGCCCGGCCAAGGACATCGCCGGTGCGAAGCCCGGTGGCTTCATCAGCGTCTACACGCAGTCGGACCTGAGCCACATGGACCCGGGTCAGATCTACGTCAGCGACGCCGGCCAGTTCTCCAACCTGGTCCACCGCGGTCTGACCAACTACCAGGAGGGCCCCAACGGCCTGGTCGTCGTCGGTGACGTCGCCACCGACTCCGGCAAGTCCAGCAATGGCGGCAAGACCTGGACGTACACCATCAAGGACGGCGTCAAGGACGAGAATGGCAACGCCATCACGTCCGCCGACGTCCGCCACACCATCGAGCGCATGTACTCGAAGGTGATCTTCGACGGCCCGAGCTACATCCAGACCTGGCTCTCCGGCTCGGACTACCGCAAGGCGTTGCCGGACGGCCCCTACAAGGGCAAGAAGCTGCCGGACACCGTCCTGGCGACCCCGGACGCCAAGACCGTCGTGTTCAACTTCAAGGAAGCGCAGCCTGACCTTCCGCAGGCGCTCGCCATGCCCGGGTACAGCATCGTCCCGGCGAAGGCGGACACCAAGGAGAACTACGACAAGAAGCCGGTCGCCCTCGGTCCGTACAAGATCGCGGAGACCAAGCCCGGCAAGTCCATGAAGCTGGTGAAGAACCCGAACTGGGACCCGAAGACCGACGCGGTCCGGCACCAGTACCCGGACGGCTTCAACTTCACCACCACCATCGACCAGGCCAGCCAGACCAAGCGTCTGATCAGCGACCAGGGCGAGGCCAAGAACGCGATCCAGTTCACGGACTCGGTCGACCCGGCCCAGATGCAGAGCGTCATCAACGACCCCAAGGTCAACAAGCGCACGGTCAAGGGCTACCAGCCCTACGTCTGGCAGATGACCTTCAACCTGGACCGGATGAAGGACAAGAAGATCCGGGACGCGATCACCTACGCGATCCCGAACCAGCGGATGATCCAGGCCGACGGTGGCCGCTACGGCGGTGAGCTGGCCGGTGGTCTCTTCGCCCCGACCCTGCCGGGCTTCGACCCGAACTACGACCCGTTCGAGAAGAAGAAGACCCCGAACGGCAACGAGGCCAAGGCCAAGGAGCTGCTGAAGGAGGCGGGCTTCAAGCAGGGCACCAAGCTCAGCTACGCCTACTCCAACACCCCGCGTGGCCAGAAGCAGATGGTCATCATCAAGGACGCCCTGAACAAGCTCGGCTTCAACGTCCAGGCGCACGAGATCGACCGCAAGAGCTTCTACGAGCAGATCGGCAAGCTCAACAACACCTTCGACCTGTACATGACGGGCTGGGGCCAGGACTGGCCGTCCCCGGGTACGGTCGTGACCCCGGTCTACGATGGTGAGCTGGTCTCCGACGGCGGTTCGAACTACTCGCACATCAAGGACCCCGAGGTCACCAACGGGATCAACGAGGCCGTCCAGCTGTCCCCGGCCGAGGCTGGTCCCAAGTGGGCCGAGATCCACAAGCGGATCGTGGAAGGCGTCAACCCCGCCGCCCCGGTCTACTACTCCAAGCAGATCCAGCTGTCCGGTTCGAACATCGGTGGTGCCAAGTACAGCACCGAGTCGAGCTACATCAACATCAACGATCTGTTCCTGATCAACCCGTAACCACCCCGTACGGGCTGATCCCGGGGGTGCGCGCCAGGCGGAGCGCACCCCCATGGGCCCACCCGCCACAACTCCCGCCGCTTCCGAAGAGAGCAGCTTTCCCCGATGCTTCAGTTCCTCATCCGCAGGTTGACGGGCGCCGTCGTCATCATGTTCCTGATCGGCGCGTTCACGTTCTTCCTGTTCTATACGATCCCCCAGGACTTCGCCGAACTCTCCTGCGGTAAGAACTGCTCGCCGGAGAACATCGCTGTCATCCGCGAGAACTTGGGCCTCGACAAGCCGATCACCAGCCAGTTCTGGGAGTTCATGGGCGGCATCGTCTCGGGTCGCGACTTCGCTCAGGGATACTGCTCGGCGCCGTGCCTGGGGATGTCCTTCGACACGAAGGAGATGGTCTTCGACTCGATCATGGACCGCTTCCCGCTGACCCTGTCGCTGACCGTCGGTGGTCTGATCATCTTCCTGGTCCTGGGTCTCGGTTCTGGTCTGCTCGCCGCCTGGAAGCGCGGCACCATGCTCGACAAGATCGTGAGCGGCGCCTCGATGGTGCTCAGCTCCTTCCAGATCTACTTCCTCGGCCCGATCGTGCTCGGCCTCTTCGTCTACAGCACCGGCTGGCTGGAGAACCCGAAGTACGTCTCCTTCTTCGAGAGCCCCGGCTCATGGGCGCTCGGCATGCTGATCCCCTGGGCCGTGATGGCGACCATCTTCACCGCCCAGTACACCCGTATGTCCCGCTCGACCATGATCGAGCAGCTCCAGGAGGAGCACGTCCGCACCGCGCGGGCCAAGGGCATGTCACAGAAGTACGTGTTCTTCCGCTACGCCTGGCGCGGATCGCTCACCCCGATCGTCACGATCCTCGGCATCGACCTCAGCGGGCTGCTGGCGGGTGCCGTGGTCACCGAGTTCACCTTCGACCTGGCGGGCATCGGCCGTCTCGCGGTGGACGCCTCGCTGGACAAGGACCTTCCGCTGACCATGGGCGTCATGCTGTTCGGAGCCTTCTTCATCCTGCTGCTGAACATCATCGTCGACATCGCGTACGCCTACATCGACCCGCGCGTGCGCCTCGCCTAGGAGAACGACCGTGACCACTCTGACCAAGACCGAAGACACCCCGGCCCCGACCGGGCCCGGGGCCTTCCTCTCGGTCCGCGACCTGCGGGTGCGCTTCTCCACCGAGGACGGCGTCGTCAACGCGGTCGACGGACTCTCCTTCGACGTCGAGCGCGGCAAGACGCTGGGCATCGTGGGCGAGTCGGGCTCCGGCAAGTCCGTGACCAACCTGACCATCCTCGGTCTGCACAACCGCAAGTCCACCGACATCTCGGGCGAGATCCACCTGGACGGGCAGGAGCTCGTCGAGGCGCCGGAGAAGGACCTGGAGAAGCTGCGCGGCAACAAGGCCGCGATGATCTTCCAGGACCCGCTCACCGCGCTCTCGCCCTTCTACACGGTGGGGCGGCAGATCGCCGAGCCCTACATGAAGCACACCGGCGCCTCCAAGAAGGAGGCCAAGGCGCGCGCCATCGAGATGCTCGACAAGGTCGGCATCCCGCAGCCCGCGACCCGCTTCGACGACTACCCGCACCAGTTCTCCGGCGGTATGCGCCAGCGCGCGATGATCGCCATGGCGCTGATCTGCGACCCCGACCTGCTGATCGCCGACGAGCCCACCACGGCGCTCGACGTGACCGTGCAGGCCCAGATCCTCGATCTGCTGAAGGAACTCCAGCAGGAGATCGGCTCCGCGATCATCTTCATCACCCATGACCTCGGTGTCATCGCCAACATGGCGGACGACCTGCTGGTGATGTACGCGGGCCGGGCCGTGGAGCGCGGCAGCGTCCGTGAGGTGCTCCAGACGCCGACGCACCCCTACACCTGGGGTCTGCTCAGCTCGATGCCCCGCCTCGGCGGCGACATCAACGAGGCCCTCACGCCGATCCCCGGCTCCCCGCCGAGCCTCCTCAACCCGCCGCCGGGCTGCCCGTTCAACCCCCGGTGCGCCCATGTGGACAAGGTCGCGGGCGGGCTCTGCACCTCCGAGCGCCCGGCGCTCGCCGCCGGACGGGCCGCCGCCTGTCACCTCACGGCGGAGCAGAAGCAGACCATCTTCATCGATCAGATCAAGCCCCGGCTGGGCTAGGGAGACGCAGAGACATGAGCGAGAACGTCACTCTGCCCAAGCAGAAGGATTCGACCAAGGGGACGAGCGCGGGTGAACCGCTGCTCTCCGTGGAGGGGCTCCAGAAGCACTTCCCCATCTACGGTGGCTTCCCCTTCCGGCGCCAGGTCGGCGCCGTGAAGGCGGTCGACGGTGTCGATCTGACGGTGCACGCGGGCGAGGCCCTGGGCGTCGTCGGCGAGTCCGGCTGCGGCAAGTCCACCACCGGGCGACTGGTGACCCGGCTGCTGGAGCCCACCGCCGGCAAGATCACCTACGCCGGTCAGGACATCACCCACGCCAAGCGGCGCGAGCTCGCGCCGATCCGGTCCGAGATCCAGATGATCTTCCAGGACCCGTACTCCTCGCTGAACCCCCGGCAGACCGTCGGCACCATCATCAAGAGCCCGATGGAGGTCAACGGCATCAACCCGCCCGGGGGCCGCGAGAACCGCGTCCGTGAGCTCCTGGAGACCGTCGGCCTCAACCCGGAGCACTACAACCGCTTCCCGCACGAGTTCTCCGGCGGTCAGCGCCAGCGCATCGGCGTCGCCCGCGCGCTCGCGCTGGAGCCCAAGCTGATCGTCGCCGACGAGCCGGTCTCCGCGCTGGACGTCTCCATCCAGGCGCAGGTCGTCAACCTCCTCCAGAAGGTCCAGGAGGAGCTGGGGATCGCCTTCCTCTTCATCGCGCACGACCTCGCCGTGGTCCGCCACTTCTCCCAGCGGGTCGCCGTGATGTACCTGGGCAAGGTGATCGAGGTCGCCGACCGCGACTCCCTCTACACCCGGCCCCGCCACCCCTACACCCACGCTCTGCTCTCGGCCGTGCCGGAGCCGACCGTGGACGGGGACCAGAAGGAGCGGATCCGGCTCTCCGGAGACGTCCCGTCGCCGATCATGCCGCCGTCCGGCTGCCGCTTCCGCACCCGCTGCTGGAAGGCCCAGGACAAGTGCGCCACCGACGAGCCGCCGCTGGTGCAGCTCTCCGGCAACCGCGAGGGTCATCTGACCGCCTGCCACTTCCCGGAGGACCCCACCACGGAGGCCCGCCAGGAAGACGTGGTCATGGACCCGGCGCTGGCGGCGCTGGAGGAGAAGTCCGCCGAGTGACGGTGTGAGCGGGGAACAGGGCCCCGGAG
>NZ_JBHVHF010000357.1:0-7025 GCF_042800315.1 Streptomyces sp. NPDC057638 | reverse complement strand
GGCCGCGAGCGCGCCCCGGCGACCGGACCGCCGAGCCGGTCACCAACACCCCTCACTGAAGGACACCCGCATGTTCGTCGTCGCTCCGCGCGTACCGAAGGAACTCGAAACCCCCCATGCGGCATGGCGTGCCGCCCAGAACGCGGCCGCCCTCTCCGGAGCCGCCCTGATCGCCGCCGCGCACCCCGGACTCGCAGTCGAGGACCCGGAGGACCCTCTCAGCCTCACCGCCCATCTGGACGGGGGCGGACGGATCAGCGTGCGGCCGGACCACTCCACCCTCGCCGGTCTCCACCTGGACGCCAAGGCGCTGTCCCTGCCCCACGCGCAGCTGATCACCGACATCGTGCACGGCCGCGGCGGGTTCCGTCTGGTCAGGCGTGGAACGGGTGCTCCCACCGGCGAGCTCCGTGATGCGGAGCCCGGCCGGTACGCCCAGGCCGGTCCCGGGTGCCCGGTCGCGCACGAACTGGTGGTCAACGACGATCAGACCGTCGATCTGTCCTTCCCCGGCGCCGGGATGAACGCCGTCGTCGGCGCCCTCGCGGCGCTCCGAGACCCAACCGCCGTACGGGTCCACCAGGACGGCTGCACGGTCTTCAACTGCACCTGTCAGTGTCCGACGGCCGGGGAATGCCGCGCGTGCGACACCTGCGCCTGTCAGTGCCAGTGCGCCGGTCGGGCGACATAGCGCGCTCCGCCGCCGAGCCCGCTCGCCCAGGACCCACCACCACCCAGAGCTCACGGAGGCACCGTGCATTCCTCGTCCCAGCCCCTTCCCGAGCGCGTCCACGACGCGGCCCCCGCAGACCGATGCGCGTTCGTGGTCGCCGCCATCGCGGACGCCGCGGACCGCGCCGCCAGGGAGAGCGGGCACTCGTCCGCCCGGACCGTCACCCTCGAAGTCGGCGCTGATCCCGGCACCCTTGTCGCCCAGTACCTGACCGCCGAGGACGGTACGCGTCTCGAACCCGAAGGACCCCACCTCGACCAGATGTTGATGGCCCTGGCGGAGCTCGCCGAGCACCCGTACGAAGAGTGGGCGGCGTACTGCGCCGCGGCGGACGACCGGCGCGGCGTGTACGAGCTTGACGCCAGAGCCGCCGAGCGCGCGATGCGGGGGCTGCACCATCCGGCCGGGTAGCGAACACCCGACCGGCGTCCTCCCCGCCTCCATGTGGTAGAATAATCAATGTCGAGTCGGGGAGGGCAAGCCTCGGATCGGCCACCACGTACCCCTTCCGCACCAAGGATCGCCATGACGCACCCCTGCGACGACTGCCGCCGCCCCGAAGTGCTCGACCGCCACTCCCGTGTCACCCTCACCGGCGCCATCGTCAGCACCTGGCTCTGCACCCCCTGTGGCCGGAAGTTCGACGAGACGACCGAACGTCTCAACGCCATGGCCAGCCCCCTGGTGGCGTGACCGCCCGCCCGGCCGAGAGCGAAAGGCCCCTCGTGAACAACCCGCGTACCGTCACCCGCGACCTCCACCTCGTCCACAGTGAGACCCAGCGCTACGACACCCTCGTCCGCCTGGCCGTCCCCGAACCCATCGCCGACGACCCTCACGCCCTGTACCTCCACCTCCGCGCCCACCCCGAGAGCTGGGAGGACGAGGCGGAGCGGGAGCAGCGGTGGACGGGCCACGGCGGCGTCCACCTTCACCAGGTCCGCCGCGCGAGCAGCCAGGGCGCCCCGCCGGCGTCCCCCGAACCCCCCGCCCGCGAACCCGTCGTCTCCGCCTACACCCGCCACCGCCTCCAGGCCGGGCGACTGGCGTACGAAGTGGTCGCGGCCGTGGCCGAATCCCTGGCCTGGGCCGTGCCCGGCGCCCGGTACGCCGTCCTCTCGGAGGACTCCACGGACGGCACCGTCGAACTGGCCGAATTCCTCGACAGCGACGGGGTCGAGGTGGACCACATGGAGGACGTCGCCGCCAGGGGTGGCCCAGACCTTCCCGCCGACCTCCGGGACGGGGTGTGGGGCGACCACGGCGTCAACGGCTGGGACATCTTCAACGCCCTCCTCAACGACGCCCGGGGGGACGGGGCGGGCTTCCCGACCCTCCCCGAACTCCCGGACCGCGCAGCCGGAGGGCTGCCCGAACGATGCCTCATCCTGCCCCGGGAGGAGGTTGCCCCGCACGACCAGAAAAGGTAAACTAATACATGTCGTAAACGGGGAGGGCAAACCTCGGTTGCGACGAGATCACCACAAGCCGCCTGCATCCAGGAGACCTTCATGGCCGACCAGCACGTGCCCGCCACCCAGCTCGACAGCACCCTCACGCCGGAGGTCTGGCGGCGTGAGCGCGGACACGCCTTCTACCCGCCCAACGAGGTTCTGCGAAGCATCCCGGCGCTCTGCGCCACGGACGGCGTCCCGTGCGAACACAAGACGATCCACGCCCACTACTTCGCCGCGTGGGGCGACTGGTACGTGACCGAGCTCGATCCGGCCAGCGGCGAGGCGTTCGGCTGGGCCCGTCTCGGCGCCGACGACACGCAGGGCGAATGGGGCTACTTCGACCTGCCCGCACTGGAATCCCACCGCTCCCCCCGAGGGCTGCCGAACTTGATCGAGCGGGACCTGGACTTCGAGCCGCAGCTCGCGGCCGAGTGCCTGCCGGAGGGGCGCCGCCGTCTCGGGTGCGAGGCCGACGAGTGCTCTACGTGCAAGCCGCTGTCCTAGAGCCCCGCCGAAGGGGCCGCCGCTCCGACTTCAGGGCCGGGCGGCGGCTCTCAGTCGCGCGGCCCGGAACCGGCTCCGCCGCATCGGCCGCCCCGGGCAGTCGGCCCCGACCTCTCGGATGGGCCCGAGTGCGAGCTCTCAGTGGCCGCCGGCCCGGTCCACGACCTCGTGATCTCGTCGATCAACGCCGGGTCTGCCGGGAGCGGACTGGCCGCGGGGAGATCCAGGATGATGGCACCGTACGCCGGCCAGGCGGGCGCATCCGCGTCGGGCGGGACGACTTCGCCGGTCACGCTCGACGTCTTGCCGGTGCCGCCGCGGGCGACGTGCAGTTCCATGTTCCCCCTTCGAGTCGTTGCTGCCGAGAGTATCGGCACATTGCGGAGGCCGGGCCGCACCGCCGCCGGAGGGAGGGCGCGAGGCGAGTTGACACCCTCGCCTCCGACAGGTAAATTAGTACATGTCGAAACGGGGAGGGCAAGCCCCGGATCGGCCACCACGACCCTTTCCTTCAAGGAGTTGCGCTCATGCTGCACCAGCCTCACGTCAACGGCCCCTGTGCGGCCTGCGTTGCCACGGGTTTGCCCGCCGTCGCGGCCCGCGACCTCAAGGTCGGGATGCTCATCCAGGACGCGTTCACCCCTGGCCCGTACAGCGAGTACTCGGTCGGTGAGATCGGTGCCGTCGAGGTGGACGAGAGCGAGTACTTGCCCGTCCAGTGGTCCTTCCGCTGGCACCGGGTCTACCGGGGGACAGAGCTCATCTACGCCTACCCGGACAGCAGCTTCAGCACCCATGTCGTCATGGGTGATCACGAATACCTCCCGCTCGACCCCGGCAGCGCCGAACCCCCGACCGAGAAGTACAAGAACCCCACCTACCCCTGACGCCAACACCCCCGCACCGCCGGGGGCGCGGCAATCCCCAGCCGCTCCGGGAGGGCAAACCCGCGGCGGCCCACCACGGTCACCACCACCCCAAGGAGGTCTCCCCGATGGGAGCCCGCGCCATTGTCGAATGGCACCAGGACGACAACGACGCCCCGGTGCTCATCCAGCGCAACCCCTGGCTGAGCCCCAGCACCTTCCTGCCCGCGCTCGCCGACTTCGTCCACGCCGCCCGCGAGGGCGGCCATGCGCCCAGCGCCGAACGCTTTCGCGGGTGGGCCGCCGAGCGCACGCCGTACCTGCTCGGCCAGGACGAGCCCCGCGACCGGATGATGTTCCTGCAGCCCGGATCCGACGTGCAGTTCCACTACCTCATCCAGCTCGATGAGGGGCACCAGCCCGCCGGACGGGTACTGCGTGTGACGGCCCGCGAGAAGGAGCCCTTCCGGACGAGGGTCGGGGGCCGCTGGGAGATCACCCACCAGGCCACGACCGACGACGAGCTGTTCGAACTGGCCGCCGGCATCCTTCGGCAACAGGCCGCCCGCATCCGTCGGCTCGCCGCCGAAGGCCGCGGCGGACCGATGCCTCCGGCCGACGAGGTCGCAGCCCGCGCCGAGAGGATCCGGGCCCGCAGCAGTCGGCTCTCCAGGGCGGACGGCCAGGCCCGGGCGGCCGCCCGGAGCGTGACCCCGTGAACCGTCGGCACACCCTGTGGGACCCGCCACCGACGCTGACCCCGAGCAGCCTCGAAGGGCTCGCCGTGCTCGGCCACGCCCACGGCCCGACCCATCCCCCGTGGACCCGCAGGGGAAAGAGCCGCACCCGCTACTCCATCCACGCCCTCGACGCCGACCGGGACAGACTGCTCGTCTCGATCAGCAGCATCGTCCTCGCCGACGGCGACACCGAGCACCCGCACCCCCAGCGCGGCATCACCGGCTGGGCCAAGCCCGGCGACTTCGAGCTGATCCTGCTGTCCCACCTGCGGACCGAGGGTCCCTACTCCGGCTACCAGTGCCACCACCACACCGCCACCCACCCCGGCGCCCGGCCGTGCTGGCACTGCAAAGCCCGCCCGCCGGGAGACAGCTGCGACCACTTCACCGTCGCCCGGTCCGTGCTCGGAGAGAACCCTGCGGGAGGAGCCCGATGACGGCCACCGCTCCGTGCCCGGTCAGCGACCAGCAGGGGCGCTGCCTCGACGCAGCCGCCCGCGGCCCCCTGTTCGCCTCCTTGGAGTACGGCGCCGTACGCTACTTCACCACCCGGCCCGAGCCTGACGCCTCCGCCGTCTTCCGGACGGACGATGTCCACGAGTGCCTTGTCCGGGACTGGGTGAGGTGGGCCGACGACCGCCGCTCCGTGTCCGTCACCGAGGCCGGCCGCTCCGCCCTCGCCGCGTACCGCCGTCACGTCCAGCACCTCGGCGAACTCCCGTACACCGTCACCAGGAACCCCCTGCGAGGCGATCTGCACCGTCCGGATGAGCCGGCCCGGATTCTCCGCGATTCCCGGACCGGCCGGGAGATCCGGCCCGGCGACAGGATCACGGACCCGTCCGGCCGGCCTGTCACCTACCTCGGCCCGACCATGAGCCGCGCCGGAGCCGACGGAGCATGGCGGCCCGGCCGGGTCGCCCGGGTCCTGTACGACGCAGACACCTCCTGGCTCTTCCTCCCCGCCCACATCGGTGCCGCCTACGACGACATGCCGACCGCAGGCGGCAACTGAGCGATACGCGGCCGAGCGGGCGCCGGACGGCGCGGCCTCGAACGCGGGGCTCCGCCCCGGACCCCGACCTCACTCCCAGAGGGAGGGGGGACCCGTGCCCGGGTGCGGCACGGGGAGGGTGAAGGCGCGGGGGCGCGGGGGGTTCCTCCGGCCGGTCGACGTCCGAACCCTGCCACACCCGGCCAGGACCACTAGCCCAAGCCGCTACGCGGTCGCTGCGCGAGGCCAGCGGCCCCGTCCGGGCGCGGCACCACCGCGCCGCCGACCGACCGGAGGAACCCCCCGCTCTCAGGGCGCGCAGTCTGCGGGCCGCAGAACCCCGCCGAGAAAACCCGGGAAAACCGCCGCTCAGAACTTGCGCCCACCACCCAGGAGGAGTATATTAATACATGTCGGAACGGGGAGGGCAAACCCCGGACCGGCCACCACGAACCAGCCTCGCAAGGAGCGCACCATGGCTATCGAGACCACCGAGCAGTTCACCCGCCGTGCCGCCGTCGTCATCCCGACCGACGCCGCGTCGAACGCCCGGAACGCCGATCTGCCCGACCTCGCCCGTATCCTCCAGGATCGGCACGAGGCCAAGATCGACATGGTCGCCCCCGCTTCCGCCCTCACCTTCCAGGGCGGCAACCTCACCGTCCAGGGCCTCCCTCCGATCCTCACCGACACCGGCGTCACCATCGCCGATGGCACCTACCGCCCCACCACCGTCGCGGATGAGGGCATCGCCTCCAAGCTCGGCATCCCGCTCGCTTACCTCCGCCGGATGCGCGCCGACAAGGTGGACCTCTACGACGCGAACGTCATGGGGTGGCTCGCCGAGGACCCCTCCCGTAAGTTCCTCCTCCGGGCGTTCACCGGCCCCCAGGGCGGCGAAGGAGTCCTGCGCGCCTTCCTCTCCGACAGCTACAAGATGATCGACAACTTCGATGTCCTCTTGGCCGCGCTCAGCGGCGTGCGGGAGTCCGGCCACGGCGTCCGCATCACCGGGTGCGACCTCACCGAGCGCCGCATGATCGTCCGGGTCGAGTCCGAGCACATCAAGGTGCTCGCCCCCAGTCTCCTCAAGGGGTACCGCTCCCCCTTCACCGGCCAGACCGGCGACGAACTGCCCGTCGTGAGCGCCGGATTCGTGATCGCCAACAGCGAGGTGGGCGCGGGAGCCTTCACCATCACCCCCCGGATCACCGTCAAGGTGTGCGAGAACGGCATGACCATCCAGAAGGACGCGCTCCGCGCCGTCCACCTCGGCGCCAAGCTGGACGAAGGCGTCATCCGCTGGTCCGGGGACACCGAGACCAAGAACCTCGAACTGATCACCGCCCAGGCCCGCGACGCGGTCGCAACCTTCCTTGACCGCGAATACGTCGAGAACAAGCTCACCCAGATCGAGAAGGACGCGGGCCGCCCGCTCGCCGACCCCGTCAAGACGATCGAAGTCGTCTCCAAGAAGCTCAAGTTCACCGACAGCCTGCGCGAGTCGATCATGGGCCACTTTGTCACGGGCGGACAGAACACGGCGGGCGGCATCATGCAGGCCATCACCGCCACCGCCCAGACGCTCACCGACGCGGACGCGGCCTTTGAGCTGGAGGGCCAGGCCCTCCCCGCCATGAACCTCGCCGCCAGCGCGTAGCCCCAAGACGACCGCTCCGGGGGTACACCCCCAAGCCCCCGGAGCGGTCCCCGGTCCGCCCACCCCAGGGC
>NZ_JBHVHF010000356.1:0-7041 GCF_042800315.1 Streptomyces sp. NPDC057638 | reverse complement strand
GCCGGGGGTACCCCCACCGCCTTGCGATTTCCCCCTGGGCCTTCGGCCCGGTGGGGGCACCTCCCGGGCGGAGCCTGGGGGAGTACCCCCAGCACCGGACGCCGCAGGCCCCTCCCCCTGGACTTCGTCCGGGGGGACCCCCATTCGGGCGGACGACGCTATTTGTCAGACACGGCCCAGCTCCCCCAAGCACCTGTACTCACCCCAGGCACCTCCAGAAATCCCAAATCCACACAATCACCCCAAAACATTGCATCACCCCCGCCGACCCGCACCCGCCACACCACCCGATCGGCCCCTCACACCCCCATACAGCCCTGAATCCTGCCCGAAATCGGGCAGGATTCTTGCATTACCGCAAGGTGACCCCCCAGTATCGACGGGTGCTCGAACAACGCCCAGCCGGTCGTCGGCAACCCTCGGCGCCCTCGACGCCCCCGCCACCGGCGGCGTCCGCCACGCATGACGACCTCATCGACCATCTGGTCCGCACCTCCACGCTCCAGCGCGGCGAGGCGGCCCGGGTCATCCTCGATGTGCTGGCGTACTTCGACGAGAGAACCGAGGACTACGTCCGCCGCCGTCACCGGGAACTCCAGTCCGGCGGCCTGGCGAACGCCGAGATCTTCGAGCGGATAGCCGCCGAACTGCCCCACCGCGCCGTGGCACCACCGGAGCTCTCACTCCGCCAGCTGCGCCGCATCGTCTACGGCTGACCCTCAGGGCGGGAAAGCCCCCCGACACCAGGGGCCCAGCGGCCCGGCGCCGCCATCCGGCTCAGAGCTCGACCACCCTCGGCCACTCATCCGATCTATGGAGGGGCAGAAACCCTATGTGCGGAATTGTCGGTTACATCGGTCGGCGCGATGTGGCGCCCCTGCTGCTGGAGGGCCTCCAGCGGCTGGAGTACCGCGGCTATGACTCCGCGGGGCTGGTGATCACCAGCCCCAAGGCCACCGGTCTGAAGCTGGTCAAGGCCAAGGGCCGGGTCCGCGACCTGGAGGCCCGGGTCCCCAAGCGCTTCAACGGCACCACCGGCATCGCCCACACCCGCTGGGCCACCCATGGCGCCCCCAGCGACGAGAACGCCCACCCGCACCTCTCCCCGGACGGTGCGGTCGCCGTCGTCCACAACGGCATCATCGACAACGCCTCCGAGCTGCGCGCCCGCCTCACCGCCGAGGGCGTGGTCTTCGCCTCCGAGACCGACACCGAGGTCCTCACCCACCTCATCGCCCGCTCCGCCGCCGAGACGCTGGAGGAGAAGGTCCGCCACGCGCTGAAGGTGGTCGAGGGCACCTACGGCATCGCGGTGATGCACGCGGACTTCAGCGACCGGATCGTCGTCGCCCGCAACGGCTCCCCGGTCGTCCTCGGCATCGGCGAGAAGGAGATGTTCGTCGCCTCCGACGTCGCCGCCCTGGTCGCCCACACCCGCCAGATCGTCACCCTCGACGACGGCGAGATGGCCACCCTCAAGGCCGATGACTTCCGCACCTACACCACCGAGGGCTCCACCACCACGGCCACCCCGACCACCGTGGAGTGGGAGGCCGAGTCCTACGACATGGGCGGCCACGACACGTATATGCACAAGGAGATCTCGGAGCAGGCCGACGCCGTCGACCGGGTGCTCCGGGGCCGGATCGACGACCGGTTCTCCACCGTGCACCTGGGCGGGCTCAACCTGGAC
This sequence comes from Streptomyces sp. NPDC057638, assembly GCF_042800315.1. Taxonomy (NCBI): domain Bacteria; kingdom Bacillati; phylum Actinomycetota; class Actinomycetes; order Kitasatosporales; family Streptomycetaceae; genus Streptomyces; species Streptomyces sp. NPDC057638. The sequence goes on along the minus strand of NZ_JBHVHF010000356.1, from coordinate 5,348 downwards.
GCGCGGGAGGCCCGTTCGATCCGCCGGGTCAAGATCCTGGGCTGCGGCACGTCGTACCACGCGGGCATGATCGGCGCCGGGCTGATCGAGTCCCTCGCCCGGATCCCCGCCGACGCGGAGCCCGCCTCCGAGTTCCGCTACCGCAACCCGGTGGTCGACCCCGACACCCTCTATATCGCCGTCTCCCAGTCCGGTGAGACCTATGACGTGCTCGCCGCCGTCCAGGAGCTCAAGCGCAAGGGCGCCCGCGTGCTGGGCGTGGTCAACGTGGTCGGCTCGGCCATCGCCCGCGAGGCCGACGGCGGTGTCTACGTCCACGCGGGCCCCGAGGTCTGTGTCGTCTCCACCAAGTGCTTCACCAACACCGTGGTCGCCTTCGCGCTGCTGGCGCTGCACCTCGGCCGCATCCGGGACCTCTCCGTCGCCGAGGGCCGCCGGATCATCGAGGGCCTGCGCCGCCTGCCCGCCCAGATCGCGGAGATCCTGGAGGCGGAGGACGACATCAAGAAGCTCGCCGAGGAGTACGCGGGCGCCCAGTCGATGATGTTCATCGGCCGGGTGCGCGGCTACCCGGTGGCGCTGGAGGCGTCGCTGAAGCTCAAGGAGATCTCGTATATCCACGCCGAGGCGTATCCGGCGTCCGAGCTGAAGCACGGTCCGCTGGCCCTGATCGAGCCCGCGCTGCCGACCGTGGCGATCGTGCCCGACGACGATCTGCTGGAGAAGAACCGGGCCGCGCTGGAGGAGATCAAGGCCCGCAGCGGCCGGATCCTCGCCGTGGCCCACCGCGAGCAGGAGAAGGCCGACCACACGGTCATCGTGCCGAAGAACGAGAACGAGCTGGACCCGATCCTGATGGGCATCCCGCTCCAGCTCTTCGCGTACCACACCGCCCTCGCGATGGGCCGGGACATCGACAAGCCGCGCAACCTGGCGAAGTCGGTGACCGTCGAGTAGGACACCCGCACGGGAGCGCGGTTCGCGCACCGTTCCCGGAGGGAGCGGACCGCCATCCCCCCGCGCGTCGCCACCAGGGCGCGCGGGGGGACTCTCCTCGACCGGAACGCCTGAGTCCGAGCGGCGGCCCGGCCCGCGCGGCCCGGTGGCCGGGGGCCGTCACTCCCCCACCCGGCAGCGCGTCCGCCGGGGGTGCGCTCAGCGGCGCTCACCACCCGGCGACCGTTCTGTACCCTCGCCCACCGCGCCCGGCACCTCTACGGACGAGTAGTTTCCGCCCGGGGTACGGGAGTTGAGCGGCCCTCATGCCCCGCTCCAGCGGATGGCCCGTCAGGGCTCACTCAGGGGATGACGACGACGGGACGCTGCGCCCGGCGGGCCAGCCGCCCGGCGACCGAGCCGAAGATCCGGCCCACGATGCCGTGTGTGGAGCCGACGACGATCGCGTCCGCGCTGTACTCGCGGCCGACTTCCTCCAGCTCATGACAGATGTCGCCGCCGCGCTCGACCAGGATCCACGGCACCTCGGAGAGATAGTCCGCACACGCCAGCTCCAGCCCGAGGACCTCGGTGCGATGGTCGGGCACATCCACGAAGACGGGCGGCTCACACCCCGCCCAGACGGTGGTCGGCAGCCGGTTGGCGACATGCACGATGATCAGACCGGAACCGGAGCGCCGGGCCATCCCGATGGCGTACGCCAGCGCGCGCTCACTCGATGTGGACCCGTCGAAGCCGACGACGACACCATGCCGGAACGCCGGATCGCAGGGATGGCGTGCTTCTTCGGCCGCCCGCAGATCCGACGTGGGGTCGGCCACCTGCTTGCGGTCCGCGGGTTCGGGGATCTCGTGACCTGCCATGGGTGTCTCGGCGGAGAAGTCCTCAGTGGGAGGGAACGACATGACAACGGATGCTGTGTCCGGGAATCATCTTCCCTGGCCCATACCCGCAAGGGTACGGCGACACTCCTCTCATGCCCAGGGCCGTTCGGTCCAATCGGGCGTTCCAGGGAGCATGCCCGAGCCGCCCCCGGATGGCAATGCCGCTCGGCGCCACGGCCGTACGGTGTGGCCGGGCCCCACCGTACGGCAGCGCCGGGAGCAGGAAACCGGACACCGCGGGCCGGTCCCAGGCCGTGCGCCGGGGCGCGCGCAGGCGCTCCGGCGAGTCACCGGGGAGCGACACGGGGTCGCGGGGCGCGGGTGGGGTCAGCGGGAGGCGCCGGAAGGCGGCCGGGGCACGACGCCGTGAGGAAGAGGGACCGGGCGCTCCGGAGCGTGCCCGGCGCGCGGCGCGGAATGGTGGGGCGCGGCGGGGGCACAGTGACCGCGAGGGCCTGTCCCTCGTTGGATACCGAGGTCTCCTCGGATACCGGGCCCCGCGCCACCGGCCGGGAACCAGGCACCGGATCCGCCATCGACCGCCCGCGATCCCCCAGCCCGCCAGGGAGGCCCCCCGTGCCCGCGCGCCCCTCCGCCCGGTCCCGCCCCCGGCCGCTCTCCGCCCCGCCCGCCCAGCGCCACGCCGCCCCCGGCACCGCGCCCGCACGGGCCCCCGGTCCCCCGGTGGAGCCCACGTCCCGTACCGTGCCCTCGCGCCGCCGCCGCGCGGCCGGGCCCCGCACCGGCGAGGGGGCCGCCGGGACGGTCTGGCGGGGCTCCCCCGGGCGGGCGGCGACGCCGGACCCGGTGGGCGAGGTGATCCGGTGGGCGTCGTTCGGCTGTCTGCTGGTCCCCGTGGCGCTCGTACTCTCGGGGACACCGGTGGTGGCGGCCGTCTCCGCCGCCCTGGGTCTCGCCGCCGTCACCGCCGTCTGCCGGCTCCTGCTGCGCCGCGCCGAGCGCGGACCGGCCGGGCGGCGCGGCGCGCGGACGGCCCGGACCGGCCGCCGCGGCAGCGTGCGGCCGCCCCGAGACTGACCCATTCGCACGCCCGCACCCGTATATTTTCAGCCAACTTCGCGCTACCACCCCAACCTTGGGGAAATGGCCTGCCCACCCCCTTGCCACCTGGGAAGAAAGGACCATTCGCGTCGCTTGCACCCTACGGAACGGGCCATGCGCGTGAGGCGCACTTCCCTGCGGCGCCCACGAGTGGAACGCTTCGTGATCGAATGCTTCGCGCCAAGTTCTCTGGCAGACATAGCGGGGCATGCCGAACTTGTCACGTCGGCGCCACGGGACACAGTAGATTCGATCTTGAGTGTCGAAGGCTCGGGACTCGTGCAAAACCGAGGGGAAACGTGCAGGAGCGAAAGGCCCGAAAAGAACGGGGAGACGCGAACACCGAGGGGGGCTTAGCGTCATGAGTCAGGACTCCGCCGCACCGGAGGTAGCACGAAAGCTCTCCGGGCGTCGGCGCCGGGAAGTCGTCGCGGTTCTGCTGTTCAGCGGCGGTCCCATCTTTGAGAGCTCCATCCCGCTCTCGGTGTTCGGAATTGACCGTCAGGACGCCGGAGTACCGCGCTACCGACTGCTCGTCTGCGCGGGTGAGGAAGGCCCCCTGCGGACCACGGGTGGGCTTGAACTGACCGCGCCGTACGGCCTGGAGGCCATCGGCAGGGCGGGAACCGTCGTCGTGCCGGCCTGGCGGTCGATCACCTCGCCACCGCCGCCGGAGGCGCTCGACGCCCTGCGCCGCGCGCATGAGGAAGGCGCCCGGATAGTCGGGCTGTGCACCGGGGCCTTCGTCCTCGCCGCCGCCGGTCTGCTGGACGGCCGCCCGGCCACCACCCACTGGATGTACGCGCCGACGCTGGCCAAGCGCTACCCGTCGGTGCACGTGGATCCGCGCGAGCTGTTCGTCGACGACGGCGACGTGCTGACCTCGGCGGGCACCGCGGCCGGAATTGATCTCTGTCTGCACATCGTGCGCACCGACCACGGTACGGAGGCGGCCGGGGCCCTGGCCCGAAGGCTCGTCGTACCGCCGCGCCGCAGTGGCGGTCAGGAGCGCTATCTCGACAGGTCTTTACCAGAGGAAATCGGGTCGGACCCGTTGGCCGAGGTCGTCTCGTGGGCGCTGGAACATCTTCATGAGCAGTTCGACGTGGAGACTCTGGCGGCACGGGCGTATATGAGCCGACGCACGTTCGACCGGCGATTCCGATCCCTCACCGGCAGCGCGCCACTCCAGTGGCTGATCACCCAGCGGGTGCTCCAGGCGCAGCGGCTGCTGGAGACGTCCGACTACTCGGTGGACGAGGTGGCGGGCCGCTGCGGCTTCCGCTCCCCGGTGGCCCTGCGGGGTCACTTCCGGCGGCAGCTGGGGTCCTCCCCGGCCGCCTACCGGGCCGCCTACCGGGTGCGGCGCCCCCAGGGCGACTCGGCCCCGGGCTCGCTGCCGGAGTCGGGTGTGCCGCCCCAGGCGCGCCGTACCGCCGCGGCGGCGGGCGTCCCTGGACCGTCGGCGACCTCGGCCGTCCCGCCCGAGCTGGGGAAACCCCCGTCGGGTGTGTACGTGAGCGGTCACGGCAGGCCGAGCCTGCCCGGCCCCCGGAGCGCGCCATAGAGTAGTCGTCATGAACGATCGCATGGTCTGGATCGACTGCGAGATGACTGGTCTCTCGCTGACGGACGACGCACTCATCGAGGTGGCCGCACTGGTCACCGACTCAGAACTGAATGTGCTCGGCGAAGGGGTGGACATCGTGATCCGACCCCCGGACCGGGCCCTGGAGACGATGCCCGAGGTGGTGCGGCAGATGCACACCGCCTCGGGCCTTCTCCATGAGCTGGACGGGGGCACCACCCTGGCCGAAGCGGAGGAGCGCGTACTCGCCTACATCCGTGAGCATGTGCGGGAGCCCGGCAAGGCCCCGCTCTGCGGGAACTCGGTCGGCACGGACCGCGGCTTCCTCGCCCGTGACATGACGGAGCTGGAGCGCTATCTCCACTACCGGATCGTCGATGTCTCCTCGATCAAGGAGCTGGCCCGCCGCTGGTATCCCCGGGCCTACTTCAACAGCCCGGAGAAGAGCGGCAACCACCGCGCCCTGGCCGATATCCGCGAGTCCATCGCGGAGCTGCGCTACTACCGCGAGGCCGTCTTCGTACCGCAGCCGGGACCCGACTCCGACACCGCCAAGACCATCGCCGCCAAGCACGTCCTGCCAGGCGACTGAGCACCTCGGGCCACCCCCGGCCCGGCCCCGCGACGACCCTGGCACGAGCACCCTCTCGGACCCTGTACACTTTTTCTCGGCCGGTCAGAAAAAAGACCGGTCATGGTGGGTGTAGCTCAGCTGGCAGAGCACCTGGTTGTGGTCCAGGATGTCGCGGGTTCAAGTCCCGTCACTCACCCTGAACGACTGAGGGGCTGACCGGTTCAACCGTGGATGTACGCGCCGACGCTGGCCAAGCGCTACCCGTCGGTGCACGTGGATCCGC